>JALSTN010000288.1 GCA_026983735.1 Saprospiraceae bacterium
CATCAATTTTATTTTTGCGCATCAAGAAGGCGATACCTTTGCTCATTCCATCCGCCACCCCCCGGCTTCTTTGTATCACGGCCCCGAAATCGGGCTTCCCATCTTTGACTACAATACCATAATCCGAAGCGTGCTGGAGATACTGAAAGACTTCTGCTGACTTGAGTAATGCCTTTGTAGGAATACAACCCCAATTCAAGCAAATCCCCCCTAGAGATTCCCGCTCTACTATCCCAACTTTTTTCCCTAACTGTGCAGCTCGAATTGCAGCCACATATCCACCCGGCCCGGAACCGATGATTATAATGTCATAACGCATGGTTGTTCTGTTTTTTTATGGTATGAAAAAAATCATTTGAGAGTGCAGCGGTTCCATATGTGCAGAAAATTTGTAATACATTTATTTTCAATTTATTAGAAATTTTTAAACATATGAAACGGCACCCTGTCTTGTTAAAGAGGACTATCTCGTGAAAGTGTTATTGCTATTCCCGGAATACCCTCTTATTAAGTCGTGCAAAGATAGGTAGGAATTTGAAATAAGACCGTTTTTATATCCTGAGTTTGTATTTTTTGACCGGCAAAGGGCAAGAGTGCGTGCTTTCTTGAATAGAAGATTGCGCAAATTATGTTCGATGCCCGAAGGGCTCCTTAAGAAATGAAATACCTACATACAAGAACCCTGTTCTCAATCCAAACCATCTAATCGTATTACCTGTTTGGTGAGCTGGGCTTCATCCGTACTTAGTTGAAGGAAATAGGTCCCTCCGGACAAATTTGATAGATTTAAATAATGCCGCTGGACTCTATCTGTATGTGGGGGGAAATGAAGTTGAAGACAGATATGTCCTTTCACGTCGTATAATGTGATGTTGACGCTACAAGGATGAACCAATGTATAGGTCAATATCAGATGTCTTTGGGCAGTGGAGGATGGGTTGGGAAATACGTTGAGCCGGAGTTTGCTTTTGTCCGATAGATCGAATGCAAGGGTATTGATAAGGCCTAAATAATCTGTTATGCCGTGTAAAATGGCAAAGGCAGTCCGGTCGTAGGATCCGGCTTCCTGGCAGTTGGCATCTTCATACGTTAGGGCGAGTACCTCTTCCCCATAGGTCTTCCACCACCAGCTTTCGGGGTATCGATCCGGGGTTCCGTTTTTCCAGCTTACAAAGTAATCCCAGGGTTGGATGCCATCGGGAAAATAATTTTTCACTTCTCCGATGAAAAGCTTCTCTTTTTGAGTATAGGCGGGACTTGTCCCCACCTCCGTGTGATAGACAAAATACCTCTTGCAGGCATATGCAGAGTGAAAATTGAGGGCAATTCTGATGGGTTCAGGCGATCGCATCAACTCCTCAAACCTCCGTTTTAACACTTGCACTTCTCGCTCAGGAACGGGGCTCCCCCAGTTGCTTTCGATATCGACGTGGTTGGCATTTTGACGTGGATATTCTAGCTCTACTCCATCGGGATTGTACATGGGGATGATGTAAAACGTGCAGTGCTCTCGTATAAAGGCAGCAAAGGGCTCAGCACTGAGTAGATAATTGATTAACTCATATGCCACCCAAAATCCTTGTACTTCATTCGGGTGGGTTCTCACATGGATATGAACGGTTTTTTTCAATTCGGTGGAGGCTGTATCGGAAGTAATTTTAAGCGACCATATGGCGCGATTTTGCGTGCTGGATCCGATAGAGTCAATCTCGACATAGGGACTCTGAGCCCATTGGTTGAGATCCGCCAATAAATCATTATATCCATACCCCCAATGATCGCCTAATTGGTGGAGTGTAGTAGTATTTTCTTCCTCGGAAAAAGTGCCACATTTCTCAGAGAGATGGACTTTATCTTGAGCTCGTATCGCAGAGATGCAGAGCAAGAGACTTAAGAATAACGTGTATATAGTTCTAAGCATAATTGGCAATTGATTAAGAGGGTTTAGATAAGAATTGATCCATCAAGGTTATATTTTCCTTCGTAGGTTTGGCGGTAAAAACACCTGTTTTTTGTCCGGCCCGAACTCCTCGCAGGAAGACATAAATGACCCCTCCAAAGTGAAGGTCATAATCGAAATTAGGTATTTGTGTTCGTAAAAATCTTACTGCAGCGAGTGTGTATACATGGTATTGAAGCGTATAATTGTTGTCTTCCATGGCTCGCCTGAGGCCGGCCATTTCATACCCGGAAAGATCATGCCCCAGATGATTAGACTTCCAATCCAGGATGTAAAACTTGCCGTCGTACTCTAATAGAAGATCGATAAAACCATGCATAATTCCGGGATGTGGTATATTCCTCGTCTGGATATTATCAAATATTTCGCGAAGTCTTTTTTGGGGCCATTGGGAGAAATCAAAGAAAAATTCAAGCTCATTCATGCGTTGTGAAAATGGGATATGCCGCAACCGAAAATGTGCATTTCCAATCCGGATATCCGCCTCGATAACCTGCTCGAGCATCTCGGGCAAGCCCTTCAATAATTCGGGTTGATCCTGACCAAACAATCGACTGGCTCGTCGGATGATCAGCGGATGTTGCCCGGATTGGTCGAAAGCTATGTACTCTAGTAGATAATGCAGGAAATTTCCTATTTGGGGCCCTTTGGGCAATGTGTCAAAGATGAATTTGTCATATTCTGTAGCATAGGTGTCCACGGGGGGCAAGGCTTGCGCTTTATGAACATGTGTATCCAACCCTGAATAGCTGGTTGTAATCCAATTAGGTCTAATATCCCCTGTAAATGGCAAGGGTTTTCTCTTGATTTTTGGTTTTGCTTTTGCTTGATAGGGTGGGTATCGATGTTCTTGAAGTGGGATGGTCCGAAGGATGTTAAGAGGTGCATTGTTGGGGATTTGAAATGCTCGAAGCAGCTCATTCTTTCCATCGTCAAAGACTATCGCTGTAAATACCGCTCGTGTAAGTGCTACGTAATAGAGCCGTCTGTTTTCTGCATAATATGCCATTTGCTTCTCTTCTTCAATAGCTTCATCGGGATACCCAAAAGATACTACAGGGTGAGCCTCGATGTCTTCATAGGTGACGATATCTTTCACCTTAGTATTTTGAGCTCTTTTTTCATTGGCGATGGGCAGTAGAACAATATTGTATTGCAGTCCTTTGCTCTTGTGAATGGTGCTGATGGTCAAAGCGGCTGCATCGGTTTCTATCCGTTGTTCGTACTCCGTATCCAGTGGGGGATCTTCCATAGATTTGGCCATCCAATCCAATAGCTTTTCGGGTGTCAATTGACGAAAATGCTCTGTAGCGTTAAGAATTTCTGCCAGTTGGATAAGGTTCGTGAAATGGCGCTCTCCATTGATATTGGTGTGGGAGAGCAGTGTATTTCTCACATCATATGCCGCCATAAAATGTTGGATGGCCGCAAAGATGCCTTGGGATACCCAACTCTCCTTGCACGCCCCGAAAATTCTGGAATGATACTGTATGTCCGGCAGATCATAAGGGTCCATATATTGAGGGGTAAGGGGGGTGTACAATGCCCTTCTTAGATCTCCTGCATCAGGATATAGGAACCCATAGAGAATATAATACATGTATTGAGCAGTTTCTGTTGAGAAGACCTTTGTCTCATCCCTGATGATAGAGGGAACCCCGACGATAGATAGTCGTTTCTTGAGTATCTGGGCCTCCCTGTTAGACCGGGTAAGGATAGCGATATCTTCGGGTTGGACAGGACGAACGGGGCCCTCATGATGTCGGAATTCTCCTTGATGGAGCAGGTGAAGTACTTTTTGAACGACCGCTTGCGTCTTATCTGAGTTGAATTCTGCAAAGAGCAAACCGGGCAATTCCTCGTTATCTAATACTAGTGTAGGGAGATCGTCTTTTCCGGATCGTACAGGTAAATAGCGGATAAGATCATCGCAGAATGGATTGTTTGACTCCCCCGTACTACAGTGTTTTCCTGTAGGGAAATAGAGGTTCATCGCTTGTATGAAATTGGGGGATGAGCGGTAATTGACATCCATGGTGTAACGCTGAGTTATTTCTCCTACGGCGGTCTTGTACATCTTTAGATCAGCTCCCCTCCATGAATAAATGAGCTGCTTGGGGTCTCCGATATAAAATAGAAGCGGTGCAGGTGCCGTATGAAATACCGTCTTAAATATACCGTATTGCCAGCTGTCGGTATCCTGAAACTCATCGATGAAAACTGCCTTGTAAGTCCATTGAAGTTTGCGAATTAATCCTTTGTTTTTTCCCTCTTGTAAGGCGAGATAAAGTTTTCGGATGAGATCTGAGAAGGTCAGAATGCTGTTTCTGCTTTTGTATTGTTCTATCTCAGGCAATGCAATGACATAGAACTTTCTAAGAAGTGCATTGGCCAAAGTCATAGGTACCTTTTGTAGTGCTCTTCGGTTAGCTCGCAGTCGCTCTATAAAATGAACAATAGGGGGATAGTTAATTATCTCTTTTCTGACTTTCATCTTGTCAAGTTCATCTTCCTTGATGACACCGTTGTTGATCGCTTTGATGAGTAGGGAAGGGTCGTTTTTCTTGATCGCTTGAGCGCTGGATGCCCTCCCGGTAGAAATAGCACTATTGGCTAGGAGATAGGCCTCCCAATGTGTGTCAACAAATTCTTTGATGAGTTCGGCTTCTTTTAGCGATTGTTGGACGAGGGGAAGGATCTCTTGAAAGTCCGGCATAGGAACCGCTTTTGGCTCAAAACCTTCAGACATCTTAACAGAGGCTTTTGCCAATGTCTGTCGATTAAACCTCACCTCTCCCAATAGTGAAATGATCTCAGGGGGCAGTGTCGTTACTTCCTTTCTCCAAAAATTATTAATCACCTGTTCTAGAAAGACAGACGGATCGTTGTTAATAGTGGCATCAAATAGCTGCCCGGTTTCCAATGCAAAGTCCAATAGTGTTTTTTGGCAGAATCCGTGTATCGTCATCACCTTGAGTTCATCCATAAATAGCATGGCTTCTTCTAGGGTTTCTCGGATGGACTTTTCGCCGCTCTTCCCTGTTTTATCAAAGATTTGAAGGATTTCTCGCTCGGAATTCCCCAAGGATAAATGAGATGAATCACGGGATAATTCATATGCTTTACGGACAAAATCGCGAATGCGAATTTCCAATTCAGCTGCTGCCGCATTGGTGAAGGTAACCATAAGTATTTCCTGTATAGGGATGTTTTTTTCAAGGAGAAGCCGAAGGACAAGAAGGGTGATAGAATACGTCTTTCCGGTACCTGCGCTCGCTTCGATAAGGTTGAGCCCTTGTAGTGGGATGTTGTAAGGATCAAAAGGATGATATGTAGGATATTGGCTCATGCTTAATTGTAAAATAGTTCTGCGATTTCATATAAGAGATTGCCTTGCTCCGGTGCATTTTCAAGAAAGGGAGCAAATATCTTCTGTGGATCGATTGAAAGGAGGTAAGCGTCGGCGATAGAATAGGAATTGTCGTTATCCCGATGCTCTTCGATACGCTTTAAAAAAATTTTATTGGCTTCTGGAGAGGAAGTGCCTTTCTGAAGCTTCTTAAACCATTCCTTGGCTGCGTCGGGGTAGAAAGGCAATATCTGGGTTCTACTGATATGTTCCCATTTTAATAGTTGGGCCATTGCTTCCTTTGCTTCTTGGGGACTTGGAATCGGATATTTTTCTTGTCGAATGGTCTTTCCGTAGGATTTATACAAAAAATGAGCTTCCTGAATCGTGGTGTTACCGACCAAGCCTATTAAGAACCTCTGGATGTGAAAGGCTATGAGATGTCGTGCGATGTTCCTAGATATACAAGGGAATATAAAGCGACTGTTGCCTGTGATGGGCAGAGTGTCTTGGAGGGTTAAGTGATTCTCATCCGTATAAGAGATGGATAAGGCGGTAGGAAGGGCTCCCCCGAGGATTTCATCCATTGCCCTTCTGAAGGGTTCCACCTCGGATTGAAGTCTCTGGACCACTTCCCAACCTGCATTTTTAAGTGGGATAAGTCCTTGATATTTCCATTCTTTTACCATTTCATACAGATCCTCTTTCTCTTGATTGATGCCCAGGAGGAGCTTTTTTAAATGATAATTTGCCAATGCATTCATCTCAAAGGGCTCTGACTCGGGGAGCAGGAGCTGCGTGCGGTTGAAATAGATCCCCAATGTTCGATTAAAGTAATAGGCTATCGGATGGGTAAAGCATTTTTTAAGGTCTCTGACGGATGGAGGGCGGGAAGGGATGATCGGTGCCGTGGTTTGGGTGGTTTGATGCAACTCTTGATGGCCATAGTCCAGATAGGTGTAAAATGCCGGATGGGAAGCATCGTAATATTTGGCATTGTAATGGAGGATAGGGTGGCGATGGAGTAAGTGGGCTTTCACGGTATCCATTGCAGAAACTCCGCTAACAGGCTGGATCCTTTGGCTGATGTATTCCAAGAGTTGATCTATCAGAGCAGAAGGCGGAAGGGGACTATTGTCCTTGATGTTTTGACCGATATAGCTGAGGTATAGTCGTTCCTTCGCGGCAATGATGGTTTCGAGGAATAAGTATTTATCAAATTCTTTGACATTTCTGTCACCCCAGGTGTGTTCGATTTGCATGAGATCGAAACTCGTACTGGCGGGTTGTCTGGGAAATGCGCCTTTGTTCAATCCCAGGATGGCGATAACTTTATAAGGGATGGTACGCATCGGGATCATTCCGCTGAAGGTCAATTGTCCGGTGATGAGTTTTCCGCGTCTCTGGTTGGCGAAAAGCTCATCTGTAAACCCTCTGGAGAATACCTCGTAATCGATGGAAGAAGTTACCGAAGGATCAATGGTTTCTAAGGCTTCCAAGTGAAGAAGGATATAGTTGTATTCTTCCATAAACGCCTCGGGAATATGCATCATCTCACTCATGAGCTCTAGTGTGTACTTCTTCCATTCTACCAATCTCCGCGGTCGTATTCTCCTTCGAATAAAGGAGATGAGCCGTTGGATAAATCCGACAAGCCTGAGTCCCTCAAGGGCCTGAGCTCCCTCCATGATGTCCAGGGGAAGTACTTCGCGCTCACTGTCTGCTATCGCGAATGGAATATCTGTTTTCATTGCATATCCCAGGATCAACCGCTCAAGTCCATGGTTCCAACTCACGATGTCTGTCTCCAGTTCAGGGTCTCCCGCAATTCCAAATCGAATGTTGGCCCTTTGAATTAG
>JALSTN010000289.1 GCA_026983735.1 Saprospiraceae bacterium
CATTAAAGAAAAAACTCGATGTAATTGCTGAATTGGAAGGTGTTATAGTGGGCTCCGGTGTACTCGAAATGATGCCGGACGGGTATGGATTTTTACGCTCTGTAGAATACAATTATCTGTCTTCCCCGGATGATATTTATGTGTCTCCATCTCAGATTAAACTATTTGGTTTGAAGACGGGGGACACCGTACAAGGAGAAATCCGTCCTCCAAAAGAAGGAGAGAAGTTTTTTGCCTTGCTCAAGGTGGCCAAGATAAATGGACTTACCACAGAGAAAGCCAAGCAAAGGGTTCCCTTTGATTATCTGACACCACTTTTCCCGGAAGAAAAGTTTAGTCTCACTTCAGATCCATTGGGAAGAGATATAGGAAATCGTATGATCGACTTGTTTGCTCCGATTGGAAAGGGACAAAGAGGACTAATAGTAGCTCAACCTAAGACAGGAAAGACTTTCTTGCTGAAAGATATCGCAAATGCGATTGCGAGCAATCATCCGGAAGTGTATTTGATCGTATTGTTGATAGATGAACGACCTGAGGAAGTGACAGATATGAGGAGAAGTGTCAAAGCAGAAGTTATCTCTTCTACCTTCGATGAACCTGCTGATAACCATGTCCGTGTAGCCAATATCGTTTTGGAAAAAGCAAAGCGACTTGTCGAATCCGGTCATGATGTTGTTATCTTGTTAGATTCGATTACTCGATTGGCAAGAGCTTATAATACGGTGGCTCCTTCCAGTGGAAAGGTGCTTTCCGGTGGGGTAGAGGCCAATGCCTTGCACAAACCTAAAAAATTCTTCGGTGCAGCTCGAAATATTGAAGGAGGAGGCTCCTTAACTATTCTGGCAACAGCCTTGATAGATACCGGCTCCAAAATGGATGGCGTTATCTTTGAGGAATTTAAAGGTACCGGCAACATGGAATTACAGTTGGATAGAAACCTCGCCAATAAGCGGATTTATCCTGCTATCGATATCACTAAGTCAAGTACGAGAAGAGAAGAATTACTCTTTGGGGATACAATAACTAAGCGCATCCAAGTACTCAGAAATCACCTCGCCGATATGAAACCCGAAGAGGCTATTAACTTCGTTAGGTCCCACATGAAAGGTACAAAAAACAACGACGAGTTTTTGATTTCTATGAATGGATAATATTTTTAGAAACTTTGTGTACAAGTTAATGTGAATTGTGTTACCTTTGTGCCTCTTTTAGAGAAATCTCAAGAAAACTATAAATCTTACGATTATGAAAAGGACTTTTCAACCCCATAATAAAAAGAGAATCAACAAACACGGATTCAGAGAGCGTATGAGCTCTAAGGATGGACGTAAGGTCCTCGCTAGAAGACGCGCCAAAGGACGGTGGAAGTTGACTGTTTCTGATGAAATGCATAAGAAGTAATTGCTATCCTGTCATAGCATTATTTCTTGACAAGTAATAAAAGGCGCATTATTGCGCCTTTTATTGTTTTTTAATGTTCGATGGGAAGGTATGCTTTGGGCACTTATTGATAAATCCTTTATCTATGCTTAAAATTAAGAATATCGCGAGAGGATACACTTTGAATTATAATGATTTTAAGGATAGATACTACATATCATCTCTATATGAATCTATAATTAATAAAATTTATGATCGGTTCATATAATAAGCACCAGCGTCTGAAGAAAAAGAAGGATATTGCCCGGATATTCGCCGATGGTAGTTCGGTACTATTTTATCCGTTGCTTTTCAGATGGAGATTTGTGTCATCCCCCACTTCTCCTAATCTGCTCTATGGTGTAGGGGTCCCAAAGAGAAAAATAAGAAAAGCAGTTCATCGAAATCTTATAAAGAGAAGAATGCGCGAGGCATTCCGTCTTAATAAATCAGAATTGGAATCTACATTGGAAGCAAAGGATGGCCAATTGCAGGTGATGACTATTTTTATTGCCAAAGAAACATTGGGCTATGATAAAATCGAATCCGCTACGATAAAAGGATTGAGACACCTCTCTGATAAATACAGATAATCATTCATCCCACCGGCGCTTTCTGGCAGAAAAGATCTTTTTAATTACATTTGCAGTGCTTTATCAGTGCAACCTTGATAAAAGTCGCACTTACAAGTGTTGGGTTTAAAAAGAGCTTATGGCCTCTAAGAAAAACATCATTTCTACGCTTTCTATCATTGTGCCTGTTTACAATGAAGAACGGACCATTCTAGCCATTTTGGAAAAGCTAAAAGAGCTCTCACTCGTCAATGATATCCAAAAGGAAATCATCCTGGTCAATGATTGTTCTACGGATAACTCCGATGAGATCATCCAACACTTTATCCATCAAAATCCCAAACTAGATGTCCACTATTTCATTCAACCAAAAAATAAAGGAAAAGGGGCAGCATTGCATCGAGGAATCCAAGCAGCTACCGGCCAATATCTGGTCATTCAAGATGCTGATCTGGAATATGATCCTGAAGACTTCAACCACATGCTCCTCCCCATCCTCAAAGGTAAAGCAGACGTCGTATACGGTTCTCGATTCAAGGGCGCCAATCCACATCGAATACTATTTTTCTGGCATTCGTTGGGCAATCATCTGCTGACTTTCTTGAGCAATATGATGACCAATCTGAATTTGACGGATATGGAGACCTGTTACAAGATGTTTGATACCAAAATCTTGCAAAGTCTGGATCTCAAGGAGCCTCGATTTGGGTTTGAACCTGAGGTTACCCAAAAGATTGCACGCGTCCCAAAGATTAGAATCTATGAAGTAGGTATCTCCTATTATGGGAGAACGTATGACGAAGGGAAAAAAATCGGATGGAAAGACGGTGTAAGGGCTATTTTTTCGATTCTTAAATACGGATTTTTTAAATAATCCGTCCAAGAAGCCATCTAATGAAACACACGGAGAAGAATACAATTGAGAACGTTATCCTGGATCTAGGTAATGTGCTTTTTTGTATCGAAGAGCAGAAAACCTATACACAATTAGCAGCGCTCATCGATACAAATAAGTGCCCCTCTGACTGGAAGAACAACTATTTCATACCTCATATTCATCGTTATTCGAACGGGGAAATATCTACTGTTTTGTTTGTTAATGGTCTTATCCGGTATGCCAAAAATCATGTGCAAGCACTGGATATTATAGAGGTCTGGAACAGTATGTTGTTACAACTTCACCCCGAGGCCCTATCCTTTCTTTGTGCTCACCATAACAAGTACAGATTATTCTTATTTAGTAATATAAACGATTTGCATTACCGTAAATTTCAAAAAATTATTTCATCAATATGTTCCCTTGAACACTTTGAAGGACATTTTGCAAAGTGTTATTATTCGCATCTCATAGGGAGGAGCAAGCCGGATGTAAAGGCTTTCGAGTGGGTATTGGAGGATGCAGGTATTCAGCCTGAGCAAACACTATTTGTAGATGACAAATGGGAAAATACTCAAGGGGCTCTACAAACAGGACTACAAGTCTTGCATCTAGAGCAACCCTGCGATTTCATATCTATAAAAAATAAGCTTTTCAAAGCTGAACCGGAATAAACTGCTTTAGGGTCTAACGTACGATAACGACTTTTCCCATTGCGCTTTCAGGTACGGAAAACTCTTCAAAACGGGTGGCGAAAATATAATACACTCCGGAGGATACATCGTTGCCATTAAAGTCCTTACCATCCCACGTGGCTAATCCCCCATTGGCTTTTGTCTCATAGACTAACTGTCCATCTATATCGGTGATCTTGACCCTTGCATCCCTCGCTAATCCCCGAATGGATATCTGTCCTGTATACTCTGGGCGCACCGGATTGGGGAATACTTCTATCGCATTTAAGAAAGATTTTGGGCCTTCGGTTGCATCTGTTCTCAAAGAGACTACTCCTTTGCTCGTGCCGATATAGACGAGGCCAGTCTTGGGTTCAATCCTCACTACTTCGACCTTATTATCCGGCAGGGGTGAATTTTTTTCATTGTAATTGGCGATGAGTTCTTCTCCTGAGGGGGACATCACATACACGCCACTCTCGGTGCCAAACCATTTTCTATTGGCGCCATCCACGGAGACAGAATGAACTATTTCGTAATTCAAAAGATATTCGGGGATGCCATTGACAAGGACTTTTCTGCGGTCTCCCGAACACCTATCTGTATCAAAAGCGTCAGAGGAACAGTCGAAGGTGACGACACCTAACGAGGTACATGCCCATACGGATCCGTCCAAATCGACTTGGATATCATTGACGCTGTTGCTGGGTAAAACACTGTTGGACTGTGTAAAAACTCGCCATTGTTCATCTCCTTCGGTATTGGGATCTCCTTCGTTGAATACAACGACTCCTCTGGACACATCTACTCCGGGTACTGCTATCCACACATTGCCATTTTCATCGATATCGAGGTTGGCGTATTCGCTTCCCGCGCTTTGGTTTCCGAAGGTTGACCAAGACCCATCTGCAGCGTATTTTACCAAGGGTTTTGCCGCACCGTAGTTGCAAATCCAAAGATTATTGTCCTTGTCAAAGGCCAGGGCAGAAATTCTTGTACGGGCTTCGTCTCCGACGGTACCTTGGAGAGCAGAGTTGTTTTTATTCCAAATGTGGACGATGTCTCCTTCCGGTGTCATTTCTATCAATCCGGATAGATAAGAGGCTATGAAATAGTTGCCTGTCTGTGGATGGACAACAATTTTGTAGATATCGTACAACAAACTATCCTTTAATACCGGTAGATGTTTGTAGTTAATCTGTTCCCAGGTCTTTCCATCGTACCTGTAAAATCCATTCTTAATCCAAAGGGGGCTCCACACTTCACTGTGATTTCCGGCGGGGACAAGTACTCTTCCGGATTTGTCGAAGGCGAAGTCTGTGGCATCTTTGGTGTAAGGGCTGTTGGGGAAAAGGTATTTACAATCTCCTGAGCCGGGTAGCATAACTCTAAAACCATCGTACATATCTGCCATCCATATTCGATCATTCTGGTCTATTATGCCTTCTAACGGTACTCCGATACAGCTTTGGTTGACCTCTATGATATCATCCGGAAGAATCTTGTAAGCAGCCCCTTTGCTACAATTTCCAGTACACTGAAAAGCTGCCAGCAATGCTTCTTTACTCTCCTTTAAGCTTGAGACTTGATATTCATCCCTTCGGAGTACTTCGGTAGCTTTACCGTTTTCTATTTTGTAGATCGAATGATTTGCACCGAAGTACAGCGTCTGTCCGATTACTCCTACGCCTGTCACCGCTAAATCTTTCTGCAGACCGAGCTGAGGTAAAAGAGATATCCACTTTCCAAAATCCTGTATAATATTCCCGGAAGACGGGTCAAATAGATATAACCCTTTAGATGTCCCTATGTAGTATTTATCGTCAAAGTAAACCGCTCCATAGACCGGGACCCCTTCGGTAAAAGTCGTAAAAACAAATTTGTTTTCGGCCAAATCCAGTTCCGTCAATCCGTAATTGGCAGATATCAACAGGGAAGTGGACTGTTTTTTATTCAAGTGGTTGATCTGTTTGTCGATCGGATTCTGATAGTCCCTTATGTCTGTGAAATTGACAAAGCTACCCTCTTTAAATGTTGTGATTAATCCGTTCTTGTATCCGATGGCCAGCATATCCAAATCCGGGATATATGTCATGGCTCCGGCGCCCAAGTAAGGCAATCCCTCTTCCTTTTCGTAACTGGTATAGGAGTAGTCCGATTTGTCAAATACCATAAGACCAAGTGGGGTCGAATAATAGACCAATCCTTCCGACTGGGCGACGGATAATCCGTTGCGATAAGGAAATTGACTGGCCCATTGTCCGATGGCTAGTCGTTGACTGATATTTTGTGCATGAGATAAAAATGCACCGCTCACTATGAAAAATATAAGGATATGTAGCTTCAATCTCATTTATAGGTTTTATTCATCAGTTTTAATACTCTAGAGCTCTAATTTCTCTTCCTTTGTTCTGAGGGAAGTCGACGGAGAGCATGTATGTATTCTATCCTCTTTCTTTGGTTTTTCCTAAATCCCAAAGGCATTACTATAACTTTTGAATACCTCTACATATTGTATAGGATTCGCTGTTAACTAAACTCGCAATAACCAAATTCTAACTCTGGTCGTGGGATATAAATAGGCCAATATATGAGAGGTCAAGGAACTAATGCTTGTAACTGCCGGTAGTTTTTAAAAGGGGATCTGTTCTTCTAAAATTATTCAATCCAAATCGTCTATTAGACCATAAAGGGAATGGTTCCTCAATTAGGGATGATGTTTAATTCGAATAATTGTTCGAAAAAAATACTATTCTGGATTGGGATGAGTATATTTTTTATACCCAAATCATTGCTGATTTTTTTCTATCTTTGCTCTGAACAACGCATTTAATACACCCGATTATGCCTAAACGCCCGCTTACTCCACATGACCGTTTTATCAAAGCTATGATGTCCAATAAGGCTTTTGCCATGGATTTTTGCAAGGAAATGCTCCCCGAACAAATACGTTCTATCATTGATTTGGAATCCATTTCTTTTCCCAAGACTTCTTTTATAAACAAGGAACTCAAGGAATTCTTCTCAGATGTTATCTTGCGCTTTCGGAGAAAAATCCCCTCTGACCAATCCCTCCACGTTACCTTGATTATCGAGCACAAGGAAAAGCCCTACTCCATGGTATATATCCAACTGCTACGCTACTTAGCCGAAGGCTATGCCGCCCTCTTAAAGCAGAAGAAACATCTGGAGCCGATTATCCCCATTCTCCTCTATCAAGGCAGGGAAAAATGGAAAGTTCGCTCCCTTACAGAGCTTATCGACCAACTGCCGGAGGAACTTAGGGGATACATTCCCCAGTTCGAAATCCTATTTCTAGATATTGCCAGATTGGAGGATAAAACAATTGAGAATATCACCAATGTATTTGTCCGTTCTGCACTATTTATCCAAAAGTACCGCACGACCCTACCGGATAAAATGGAGCAAATCCTTCAAATTTTTAAAAAGATAGAGACTTTATCCGAAAGGAACTTAATGGGACATATTTTTGTTTATTTTGCACATAACGTACATTTTTCTGCCCAAATAATAGAAAAGATTATGACTAGTTTACCCACCAGCACCC
>JALSTN010000290.1 GCA_026983735.1 Saprospiraceae bacterium
CAAATCCTCTCCTCTTTTACCCTACATAAAGATTCCAACCTGGGGCCTTTGGACCAATAAAAGTAAGCATTCGGCCGAAGAGACCTAGCGGGTTAGGACGACGAGGTCAAAGGCTTCATTTTGGGTCTAATATTCTCCTAACGCCATTACCGATAAATTATTCGACTAAATTCCGCCTCCCCTTTCGGTAACACCTTAAGGATATACAAACTATTATCAGACAACCCCTTCGGGGTCCAATAAAATATCGGGTTTTTCGGTTCAAAAAAATGGGTGCTCCGACCTATTACCCCTCCCTGCAGGTCAAATAAAAGAAAGAGACAAGGACCTTCATATCCTTGAGAAGATATATTCAGTCCCCTATCGCCTTGCTGAATGAGAAACCGATCAGACATCCCACTAGTAGGAAAATAAACTTGGATGGGGCTGCTGTATTTCCATTCTTGCCCTCCAATACTATGGTATCTTAGTCTATAAGTGTTCCACCCCGGCAAAGGTGCCCCATCTACCCAATAACCTAAAATCCGTGAATTATCGACGGCTTCGGAACTCAAGGGCTTCCATTCAACCCTTTCATGCAAGCGCTCTATCATCCAATCCGTACCGATGTCCACGCCCTCAGTGCGCACGCCTAAACGGATACCTGTCGACGTTATTTCCGCTGTCAAATCAACACTTTGATAAACCAATGGAGCAGGAGCATACTCCAATACAAAAAGTCCATTCTTAATATCAGTCCCTAGGATAATACCTGAAGGCAATAAAGGATAAACTCCCCATGCCCCTTTATAACCGCTGTAGGTCGTATTCGCAGGTTCTGTGTCGTAATACCCCAATCTCGTAACACTGTCCGGATCGGACATATCCCAAATCTGAATACCATCATGGTAATAAGATAGATAAATTTTGTTCCCCTTTATAATAGGATTGTGCGCAATACTCGCTGTATCATCCGGTCGCAAGAGGGCAGAACGAAAAATATCCCGTACATGAATGTTGCTCAAATCAGAGACAGAAACCGTCTTCACACCCCGATCATGTGTTTCATCTGTAAAAACAATATTATCGCCCGAATCATCAAGCCAACAAGCATGATTATAGCCTTGTTCATTGTAGCTGGTCAAAGAGCCTAACTCTACAGGATTTCCTGCGTTTTTAATGTCGTAAACATAGAACCCGTTATTGCCATGATTGCAATAGATCGTATCATTGCGAGCGTAAAGATCATGGATATATCCCCCATTGAGACTGACACTTGATAGTTGGGATGGATTCTCAGGGTCTGTTTTTACATCGAGTACGATGACGCCATTGGAGCGGGTATTTGAACCAGCCACATAAAGCCTGCCCGCATTTTCATCTATGAAAATGTTATGCGCCCTCGAAAAAAAACTGGTGGTCTGCTTGACAAAATGTACCGAGTCCGGCAAAAACGACATATCGATAACCAATAACCCCTCTGCTGTTCCTCCTTGATCTGCCACCCCATAGAGGTAATCCTGGTAGGACTTCATATCTCTCCATAGAGAACGAGCTCCTCCTGCTACCCCATCTATTTCTACAGGATTCGCCGGATCTGTGACGTCGAAGAACAAGATGCTGTCGACGACCCCCACGATGGCGTATTCCTTGCCTCCACTGGCATAGCCCCACACATCATTGTACACGATTCCGGATTTGCTGGGGAGGGCATCGTTGTCCCAATTGGACAAAAGATTCATGTTTTGGGAGGGTTGGGCGGATATTTTTTGGGTATGAAATGGTAACAGAACGGCCAAGAAGAATAACAACCGGATGCGTTTCATAATTAACGGATTTAGTTAAAAATATAAAACACAAAAATTTAGCCAAACACCTATAAAACATTAGGTTGGAGATTCAAAAATAATAATTTATAGCAAAATGAAGCGCTTTTTGATACAAATTGTACTTGCAAAGCCTTCGCCCCCTATCCATTATCCATAATGAAGTGCTCCACCCATCCAAAATAATAGGAAGTCTGCAATACTTCTGCAATCCTCACCCGATGCTCCTTGTTCTTCAATAAAAAAAATATAGGGAAACACTTGGTTTGCTTATTCCTCTTTCTTGTCCTCTCTTGTAATCCTGCCCCCTCAATGGCTGCCGATTCATAAAAAAAGGGATCCAATATTTGAATCTTTTAAAAAGATGTTACTACCTTTGCGTTCTAAATAAAACTTTATGCAGTTCAGAACTTCAAATAATTGGTGGTGGCTTAACTTATTCTTCGACGAGTGAGTCTAGCTGCTATTGGTATTTGAAATACAAGATAAAACGGCTTGTCGATTCACTCGGCAAGCCGTTTCTTTTTTACATAAAAAATAATCTAGTTATGCACATACAAACAAAATCACGTATCCGGACCAAAAGAACAAGACTTGCCGGAGATCTATTTACTCCCGTCAACCTATTTCTAAGTCTTCGGGATCACTATGCCGACCTCGTTCTTCTGGAAAGCAATAACTTCAAAAGCATAGAAGATTGCCACTCCTTCATCGGTGTTGAAACAATCGCCTCATTTGAAGTAAAACAAGGACAAATATCTATCTGCTATCCGGGCGAAATCCCTGTTAAAACTCGAGTAGAAAGCCATTCATCCGTCGCAGACGCCTTCTTCGAATTCCTCCAAAAACTCAAACCAGAAGAGGCCGAAAATGGATTTGATGGAGTATTCGGACACACCAATTTCGACAGTATCCAATACTTCGAAACCCTATCACTCGACCCCTCGAAACGCAAAATAAACATTCCGGATATGCGATACAATATGTATAAGTATATCATTATATTTAATCATTTTAATGATCATATTGAAATCGTCGAGCACCTCCAAGACGATGAAGCATCCGATATAGCTAAACTCATTGCACGCATGAAAGCCAACAAATTTCATCAGTACGGCTTCACACCCCTAGGAGAAGAAACCTCTAATATAGGAGATGAGGCTTTCAAATCCCTCGTGCGCACCGGCAAAAAACACTGTCATTTGGGAGATGTCTTTCAGATTGTTTTTTCTCGACAATACAGTCAATCATTTAACGGGGATGATTTTAATGTGTATCGTGCATTGAGGTCCATCAATCCCTCTCCCTATCTTTTCTATTTTGATTACGGCGATTACAAGATTTTTGGCTCTTCTCCCGAAACCCAAATGATGATAGAAGAGGGAAAAGCACGCATCAATCCCATTGCCGGCACCTATCGCCGATCCGGTATACACTCCATCGACGAACTCAAGACCAAAGAGCTTCAAACCGATCCCAAAGAAAATGCAGAACACATCATGCTGGTAGACCTCGCACGCAATGACCTGGGACGACATGCTAATAATATCATCGTAAAAGAACTCAAGGAAGTACAATACTTTAGTCACGTAATCCATCTCGTCTCTCGTGTAGAAGGCGACTTACCCGAAGATTCCAATCCCATCGCTGTATTTGGAGATACTTTCCCGGCGGGAACTCTCTCCGGTGCACCTAAATACAAAGCCATGCAACTTATCGATCAATATGAAAATCAAAATAGAGGAATATATGGCGGCGCATTGGGGTATGTCAACTTCAACGGACATATGAATCAAGCCATCATTATACGCTCCTTTCTCTCTAAGGACAATACACTGTATTATCAAGCCGGCGCCGGAGTAGTAGCTGATAGCGATCCGGACAAAGAACTCCAAGAAGTTAAAAATAAACTCGGAGCTCTTAACAAAGCTATCTCAGTCGCTGCTAATCAATTTTCGATGCAGTAATTCAATTTATTACTTTCCATTTAAAAAAAATATTCATTATGCGTATTCTATTACTTGACAATTATGACTCATTTACCTACAACTTATACCAATACATACAAGAAGTGGTAACCGCCCAAGTCGATGTCATTCGCAATGACCAAATTACCTTAGAAGAAATATTTTCCTATGATGCCATTGTGCTCTCTCCCGGTCCCGGATTGCCTAAAGAGGCCGGAATTATGCCTCAATTAATACGTGCCTATGCTGACAAAAAACCAATATTGGGAATATGCCTCGGTCATCAGGCTATCGGAGAGGCCTTTGGAGCCCAACTAATAAATCTGGATCATGTATACCACGGGATTGAAACACCTATTCACTTTACGAACAGGGAAAGTCCTGTTTTTAAAGGGCTCCCCGGCTCTATCAGAGTGGGTAGGTATCACAGTTGGGTAATCAAACGTAATTCCTTGCCTCCCTCTATCCAAATCACCGCTGTAGATGATAAAGGGCAAGTAATGGCTATCCAACACGAATCACTACCACTGGTAGGCTTACAGTTTCATCCGGAGTCCATCATGACCCCTGCCGGAAAAAAAATTCTTTCCAATTTCTTCCATTTCATACCCAATGCATAATTGTAAAAATCATCTAAAAGTGAAATCAATACTACAACAATTATTTCAAGGAGCACAACTCACACGTGACCAGGCAAAAACCTACCTAATGAACATCGCTCATGAGAAATACAATATTGTCCAAACTACTGCATTTGTCACCGCTTACAATATGCGCCCTATTCAACCCGAAGAATTAAGCGGCTTTAGAGACGCCTTGTTGGAACTTGCCATACCCCTAAGTGTCTCTGAATTTGAAACGATAGATATTGTAGGTACAGGGGGAGATGGTAAAAACAGCTTTAATATTTCTACTTTGGCAGCGATAGTAGTAGCAGGTGCCGGTTATAAAGTAACGAAGCACGGTAGCTACGGAGTATCCTCTCACGCTGGCTCATCTGATGTACTTCAAGCATTGGGTTATTCCTTCACTGCCGATACAGATTCACTCCGCCGACAGTTAGACGAATACAATATTTGCTTTCTACACGCACCCCTTTTTCACCCTGCCATGAAAGCCGTGGTCCCCATCCGTAAACAACTCGGTATGCGCAGCTTCTTCAATATGCTTGGGCCTCTTGTTAATCCCGCTCGACCAAAGTATCATTTACTGGGGACTTTCGATATCGCTTTATCTAGGCTGTATCAGTACATTCTCCAAAAAGAATCAGGTAGATTCTCCATTGTCCACAGTCTGGATGGATATGATGAGGTCTCACTGACTTCTCCGGTAAAGTTAAGAAGACAAAGTGACGAAACTATTCTACAACCGGAAGATTTTGGTCTAAAATACACCACCCAAAAAGATCTATATGGCGGGAGGAATCCGCAAGAGGCTGCTTCGATTTTTCTTCGCGTTTTACAAAATACTTGCACCCCTGCCCAACGGGATGTCGTATTGGCTAACGCAGGACTCGCCATTCATACTATTCATCCGGAGAAAATACTTACCGACTGTGTTGAAGAAGCGAGAGAAAGTCTTTTGTCAGGTAATGCATTAAAGACTCTAAAAAGTATAACCGTATGAATATTTTAGACAAAATCACAGCGCACAAAAGACACGAGGTCGAAGAGAAAAAGCAAATCCTTCCCATCCCTCAGCTCAAGCAACTCCCCCTTTTCAAAAGGTCTACTTTAGCCCTCACCGATCGGTTAATCTCATCTGATGACCCAGGTATCATCGCAGAATACAAACGGAGATCCCCTTCTAAAGGATGGATCGCTAAAGAACGGGATATCTTAGAAATAGCCAAGGGATATCAACAGGCTGGAGCAGCGGGCATGTCCGTCTTGACAGATTTATTTTTCTTCGGAGGTCGAATCCAAGATTTAGAGAGCATCCGAGTAGAGATCCAACTGCCCCTATTGCGCAAAGATTTTATCGTCGACCCTTATCAAATATATGAAGCCAAAGCCTATGGAGCGGATGTAATTCTACTGATCGCTGAATGCTTGAATACAGAAGACATAAATGAATTTACAACAATAGCACAAGATCTGGGAATGGAAGTTCTGATGGAACTACATACAAGCCAAGAACTCGACAAACTCAATGACCGAATCAATATCGTAGGGATCAATAATCGCAACCTTGAAACCTTCGTAGTAGATATCCAAACTTCATTGGAGTTGTTCCATCAAATCCCGGATCATTTTTCCCGTATTTCAGAAAGCGGCATTCATAGTCCGAAAGACGCTATTCTGCTGAAAAAACAAGGATTCGACGGATTTTTAATCGGAGAATATTTTATGAAAACTCCTAATCCCGGCATCACATGCCAACACTTTATTCAGGCTATCCATCAAAATGATCAAGTATGAAATGAACATGAATTTTATTAATCTAGTATATAATTTTTACCCTATGAACATCAAAGTCTGCGGTATGCGCGAACCTGACAATATACAGTCTATTCTTGCCCTTAAACCAGCCTGGATAGGATTCATCCGGTACCCAAAATCCAAACGATATGCAGGTGAAGGAACGAGCCAATGGGTTAAACTCCACCCTAAGCTCTTTCAACAAACGCACAAAATCGGAGTGTACGTCCACGCACAAATCCGTGATATTATAAAGGATGTATCTACCTTTGGATTTCAAGGGATACAGCTACATGGAAACGAATCCATTTCGTATGGTATGAAATTGCAAAAAGCGCTCTTAGATGCCGGACTTCAAGAAGTGTATTTACTTCGAGCATTTGGTATTGATGCAGGATTTGATTTTAGAACGACTGAAGAATGGACGCCCCTAGCAAGGTATTTTATATTTGACACAAAAACAGAAAAGTATGGAGGATCCGGTAAAAAATTTAATTGGAATTGTCTTGAGAACTATCAAGGCAACCTTCCTTTTTTATTGTCCGGAGGGATCGGATTAGAGGACGTCCGAGACATTCATAATATTGCACATCCCAGGATGGCCGGAGTGGATATCAATAGTAGATTCGAATCCACTCCAGGCAGAAAAGATACGGCCAAGTTGGAGACTTTTTTCAAAACAATACGCAATCTTCATCCCGATACCTAACCAAGTTCATCACACACAAGATTTTTAACCATTTCATACTAAAAAATTATGCAAATAACAGATCACGGATACTATGGAAAATTTGGTGGAGCTTTCATCCCTGAAATGCTCTATCCCAATGTCGAGGAGCTTCGCAAAAAATACTTACTCATCATGCGCAAGCCCGAGTTTAAACAGGAGG
>JALSTN010000291.1 GCA_026983735.1 Saprospiraceae bacterium
GATTTCATAAATATACTTTCCCCAAGGCGGATAGTGCGCGTATCATCTTGGATTTATTGCACAGAGATGCCTTGCTTGACAGCGATATAGAGATACTTACCGATAGTACATTCAGAGGAAAACGTATATCAAAATCTTGGGCGAATCACCAGTATATCTATTTCTACGGTGTATTCTCCAAACCCTTCATACATCCCCAATTGCGCACTTCGTCCATAGCTAACCCACCCAATACGGTTAAAAATACGCAAGCCGCGTTTACTTTTCATACCCAAAACGGAGAAATAATCTATTTGAAACTAGCGATTTCTTCCGTGAGCTGGCTAGGGGCTCAAAAAAACCTTGAAGAAGAACTCCTCCATTGGGATTTTGATCAAACCCACCGTCAAGCTGAGAAGACCTGGAACAAAGAGCTATCCAAAATTAGAATCGAAAGCAAAGACCCGGACAAAAGTACAATTTTCTATACTGCCTTATATCACACCATGATTCATCCCAATCTCTTTATGGATGTCGACAGTCAATACCGGGGAACCGATTTAAAGATACATCCTGCCCATCATTTCACCAACTATACCGTTTTTTCCCTATGGGATACTTACCGGGCGGCGCATCCTCTTTACACCCTTATTCAAAGGGATAAAACTCGTGATTTTATTCATACTTTCCTTCATCAATATCGCAATGGCGGCCAGCTACCGGTATGGGAATTGGCTGGTAATTATACCGGATGCATGATCGGCTATCACAGCGTATCGGTCATCGCAGACGCTTACGTCAAAGGAATTAGGGATTTTGATGTCAACCTGGCTCTTCAAGCGATGAGACACAGCGCCATGATGGATCCTCTCGGTCTCAAATACTATCGGAACCACGGCGTCATTTCTGCCGGTACCGAACCCGAATCCGTCTCTAAAACACTCGAATACGCCTATGATGACGCCTGCATCGCCTGGTTTGCCAAAGCGATTGGTCACTACTCTGAATTCGACTATTTCATACAAAGAGCCCAATACTACAAAAATGTATTTGATCCGTCTTCGTCCTTTATGAGAGCACGGATGAATCAACAGTGGTTTACCCCATTCGATCCCGCTGAAGTCAATTATAACTATACGGAGGCCAATAGCTGGCAATACAGTTTTGCAGCTCCGCAAGATATTGTAGGCCTCACTGAAATCTATGGTGGAAAGAAAGGGTTAGAACAAAAATTAGATCAATTGTTCCGGGCTACAAGTAACCTGAGTGGCCGGGTTCAACCTGATATTACAGGGCTTATCGGTCAGTATGCACATGGTAATGAGCCCAGTCATCACATCGCCTACCTCTACAACTATACAGATCGTCCCGATAAGACGCAGGCCCTCATTCACCGCATCATGAAAGAGATGTATCACAACACACCGGACGGATTGGCTGGCAATGAAGATTGTGGTCAGATGTCAGCTTGGTATGTGTTTAGTGCTCTTGGTTTTTATCCTGTTACGCCGGGACTGCCCCTGTATTCCATTGGAACACCGGCATTTTCCTCTGCCGATATCCAACTTGAAAATGGACATGTATTTCATATCAAAGCTCATAATTTGTCCGATACGCAGTATTTCATAAAAGAAGTCATTCTAGATGGAAAACCATTGGCTTCCGGCCTGTTAAAACACGAAGATATCATGACCGGTGACACTTTAGAGTTTGTTATGGGAAGTTCTCCCGGTATGAAATGGTCTCCCGACGACCTTATCCCTTCACTGGATAGTCCGCTTATCACTCCGATCCCATACATGGAAGCAAGATCCAAAACCTTTACCGATTCCTTGTGGGTCACCCTCGCCGATTTGGATCCAAATTGCAAGATTTACTATTGCTTAAACGATACTAATTTGCATCCGGAATATAGGATTTACAAAACACCAATACTTCTCAAATCCTCGACTTTAATCAGGGCTCTAGCCGAAAAATCAGGAACAAAAAGCTTCCCTATCGAAGCTCATTTTTACAAAGTGGAATCCAACCTGTCTTTGACTTTAAAAACCCCTTATGCCAATCAATATGCAGGAGGGGGCGACAATGCCCTCATCGATCAATTGCGTGGAGGAGAAAATTATCGCACGGGTGCCTGGCAGGGCTTCCAGGGACAAGACCTAGAAGCCGTTATCGACCTAGGTAAAAGCAAATTTATCCATCGGGTCGATGTAAGGTTTCTACAAGATATAAAATCTTGGATATGGTATCCCAAATCTTTAGTCATAGAAGTGGGAAATACACTGGATAAACTTACGGAAATAGCAAAAATCAACTCCTCATTTCCGATAGATCGCTATGGAGCATTCACCTGTGAACTTGGAAGTAAAGTCGGAGTTTCAGCACGATATATCCGTATAAAAGCCATCAACCGAGGTCCCTGTCCCCCATGGCATCTAGGCGCAGGTGGAAAAAGTTGGATATTTGCTGACGAGATTGTAATAGACCATGAAGAATAACTTACAGATCGAAGTCTGTGTCGAGTCTATCGATACAGTTGTAGAGGCGGATCGCCAAGGGGTGGATCGAATTGAATTGTGCAGTGCGCTCGACTTGGGTGGATTGACACCCTCTTATGCTATGATCCCCCAATGCCGTTCTATCTTTTCTGGCGAACTATACGTCATGATTCGCCCGAGACCCGGAACTTTCGTCTATTCCGCTGCCGAGAGAGCAGTGATGAAAAAAGACATTGAGGTTTGCGCTCGGCTAGGTGTTGACGGAGTAGTATTCGGTGGTTTGACTCGAGAGGGATATCCGGATGAAGTCTTGTGTACGGAACTCCTTCACGCTGCCAAAAAAGCGCATTTAAGGGCAACTTTCCATCGTGCATTTGATGGGGTCGCCGATGTTGAAAAAGGGCTGGAACAGCTGATTAAATGGGAGTTTGACCGGATACTGACGTCTGGCCAAGCCCAAGTAGCCGTTGAGGGCATAAACCTCATTGGTCGCATGGTGCAGCAGAGTCAAGGTCGGATTGAAATCATGGCCGGAGGGGGAGTGGATGCTGCGAATGCACCTGAACTCATCCAAGCGGGAGTAGATGCTTTGCATTTTTCTGCTCGAATCCCCAAAGGTGTTCCCCTTCCTCTACAGATGGGTAAATCCTACCTCCCAAACAAAGATAAAATCCATCAAATGATGCTCCTTAAACAACAATTTCCGAGGTGAATCGATCGTGAAGCTGTTCCTCAGAACCATAAAATTAGCACTGGATGAAAAATATACTTTTTCTGTATCTCTGTCTACTCTTAGGCCTTCCGACGAAGACATCTTCACAAGACCTGAGCCCAGCTAACTCTGGTGTTTTAACACGTTTAGATACAGGATGGACCTTTTTATACAAAGGCAATTGGTACCCGGCCAAAGTTCCCGGTAATATATTTACAGACTTGTTGGACAATGGATTAATCGAAGACCCTTTTTACGAAAACAACGAAAAAAAACTCCAATGGATAGAGCAGGAGCAATGGGTATATCGCAAGCTTCTAACCCTATCGAAAAAGACGATAAATCATCGTCATATCGAACTTGTCTTTGAAGGCCTGGACACCTACGCCGAGGTCTTCGTCAATCACCACTTGGTTATGAAGTGCAATAACATGTTTCGAGCGTGGGAAAAAGATATCAAACCCTGGTTGTCTCCGGGAATGGACACCTTAGAGGTACGGTTTTACTCTCCTGTAGAGCAAAACCGAAAGAAAGTCGAGCAATACCCTTATCTGCTTCCCGCAGGCAATGAAACCGTCCCCATTAAGGTGAGCCCTTTTACCCGAAAAGCCGCTTACCAGTTCGGCTGGGATTGGGGTCCAAGACTCGTAGGTTGCGGGATATGGCGTTCTGCCTATCTCCGGACGTGGTCCGACTTTCATTTGGAGGACGTTTATACACAGGTCCGTTCTCTCGACGATAGCTTGGCCATCCTAGAGGTTGAGGCTACCGTCCGAATCGATGGGAAAGAGAAGAAACGATACCGGTTCTCCCTGAATAATCTACACAAAGACCTCCAACTAGCCGGCGGAAGACACAGCATTCACATGGTATATCGTATCCCTCATCCCAGACTTTGGTGGCCTAATGGAAGTGGGAAGCCTTTTTTGTATGAAATAGTTGCACAATTTAGTAACCAATACAATTCTTACCAACAAATAACCCATAACATCGGACTGAGAACCATCCAACTTGTACAGGAGAAAGATTCGATTGGAACTTCCTTTTACTTTAAGGTCAATGGACGACCGGTATTCATGAAAGGGGCCAACTATATACCTCAAGACATCTTTCCCTCGAGGGTAAGAGAAGAGCAGTACCGACGCTTGTTAACTCAGGTTAAATCTGCCGGAATGAATATGATTCGCGTATGGGGAGGAGGAATATACGAGCGGAACATATTTTATGACTTATGTGATGAAATGGGCATCCTCGTCTGGCAGGATTTTATGTTTGCCGGAAGTCTCTATCCGGTAGAAGATACCTTTGTGAATAACGTTCGGGAAGAAGTACAGTACAACATACGAAGACTTCGAAATCACCCGTGTTTGGCCTTGTGGTGCGGGAACAATGAGATAGAGGTGGCATGGAAGCACTGGGGCTGGCAAAAACAATATGGCTATAGTTCAGCGGATTCAGTAGCACTATGGCGCAGCTATCAGAGACTGTTCCAAAAAGTCATCCCGCAAATTGTCCAAACCCTCGATAATCATCGGGCTTATGTCCCTACAAGTCCCTTGAGCAATTGGGGAAAACAAGAGAATTTTAACCATCACTCTATGCACTATTGGGGGGTGTGGCACGGCAAAGAACCCATCGAAAACTACAGCAAATTTGTAGGTCGATTTATGGTCGAATACGGCTATCAGTCTTTTCCCTCTATGTCCGTCATCCGAAGATTTGCAGGGGATACCAGCCTATACCTAAACTCTCGGGTCATGCGCAACAGACAAAAAAGTTATATCGGCAATGACTTAATCCGGCTTCAATCCACGAGATGGTTAGGTAAGCCCCACAACTTTAGTGACTTCGTAAAGAAGAGCTTAGATTTTCAGGCGATCGCACTCAAAAGAGCGATTATGAGTCACCGCACACACTACCCGCATTGTATGGGTACGCTCTTTTGGCAACTCAACGATTGTTGGCCGGGTCCTTCCTGGAGTGTTATCGACTATTTCGGCCATCCAAAACCAGCTCTGAATACCGTCCGAAAGTATTTCAAATCTATTGTTGCGACGGTGGAAGAAAAGGGGGATTCCCTTCGGATATATTTGGTTTCTGACGCCTATACTCCTCATTGGATCGAAGGGAGCGTTGTTTTTAAAGGTAAACAAGGACAAATCTTGTCTGCATTGGCTTTTCATACCCGGTTGCATCGACCGGATGCTATACTTCTTCATATCCAAAAGATACCCCAACTCATATCCCACAGCAGTAGAAAAGACCTGCATATCGAAATTGTGCTCAACGAACAAAACAAATGTATATTTAAAGATACCTATCGACTCAATCCACTTAAATCACTACAACAAACAAAATAACATGTCCACATACGCCATTGGAATTGATATAGGAGGATCACATGCTTCGGGCGCTATTGTCAATATAAATCAAGGCCAAATCCTTCCTTCAACCTATGTAGAACAATCTGTCAACCCCCATGCACCAGCAGATGAAATCATAGACATCTGGCATCGTCTTATCCATCAAATATACCGAAAACGGGAGCACCTTCCGATTGAAAAAATCGGGTTTGCCATGCCCGGCCCCTTCGACTATAAACAGGGGATCGGGCGATTTGAAGGTGTCCCAAAATTTGGTCATCTCAACGGAGTTCCGGTCAAAAAACATCTCGAAACAATACTAAAAAAATCTATCGGTCACCCTTTCATTCTGACCTTCACGAATGATGCTACTGCATTTGCACTTAGTGAATCGGTCTTCGGAGCAGCCAAGGGAGTTAGAAGAGTTTGGGTTTTGACATTGGGCACCGGATTAGGGTCAACCTTCTTAGTCGATGGACAAGCCGTTATTCAGGGAGAAGGGCTTCCTCCCGGTGGTTATTTGTACGACCAGCCCTATCGCGAACGCCAAGCAGACGATTACTTCTCTACAAGGTGGTTTTTAGAAGCGTATGGGGATGCTGACGACGTCCGAGAAATCGCAAATAGAGCATGGGCAAGAGAAAAACGAGCAAAGAAGATATTCGAACTATTCGCCACTCAACTAGCTGATTTTTTGGCCCCCTGGATAAAGCAGACCCAAGCCGAAAGGGTCGTCGTAGCAGGAGGAATAGCCGGGAGTTGGGAGTTATGGCAATCTATATTAAAAATCGAGTTGGATAAAAGAGGCGCTCTCATCGACTTAAGACCGGGAATATTAGGGCATGAGGCACCAATAATAGGAGCGGTTATCCCCCTCATCTGATCTCACAATTCAAAAGGGGCTCTCCCTCTACATACCCCACCAATCGATCCCCTATTTCTACAGGGCCGACGCCGGCTGGCGTTCCGGTAAACAGAATATCACCATGCTGCAATTTAAAAAATTGGGAGATGTATACGATGAGGTCATCGATTGGAAAAATCATATCCGATGTACGACCCGATTGAACCCGCTCACCGTTTTTTTGGAGTGAAAAATCAACCTCTTGAATATCAAAGTATTTTGAAATAGGAATAAACTCCCCGATAGCAGCCGAGTGGTCCCAGGCTTTGGCCAATTCCCATGGGAGCCCTTTAGACTTGAGTTCTCTCTGGACATCTCGAGCAGTAAAATCAATCCCCAAGGTATAGGCATTGTAATACGTATGTGCAAATTCCTTCTGAACGTGCCGCCCGTTTTTGCATATTTTGACCACCAGTTCGGCTTCATAATGCAATTCCTTGGTGAAGGATGGGTAATACAAGGGCTTGTTCTTGATGAGTAAAGCGGTAGAAGGCTTCATAAAAATAACAGGAGAAGAGGGAACAGCATTTTTAAGTTCCTTGGCGTGATTGATGTAATTGCGGCCTATACAGAATATTTTCACAAGCTTAGGTTTTTGTACAACA
>JALSTN010000292.1 GCA_026983735.1 Saprospiraceae bacterium
TAGAAACACTTAAGACCTGGGACTTGGATTTCGTAGTATCGCATCGCTTTGGAGATGCCTTTGGCCAGAACGGAGGATGGAATACTTTCTATGGAATAGAAAATGCTGCTGACATACTGATCGGTTTTCGATACGGGCTTAATGACAATTTTGAAGTGGGCATTAGCCGAACCAAAGGCGGAAGCCCCCTTGGTCTCGACAAAAATATCAACCTCTCCTTCAAGTACCGGATATTGCGCCAAAAGGAACACGGAATGCCGATTTCCTTGGCAGTATACACTTTAAGCTCTATTTCCACCTCGCCGAGGTCCTTCAATAAGGCTTCACTGAAGTATTTTGATAAATTCATTCATAGGATTGTCTACCATTCACAAATTATGGTCGCACGCAAATTCAATCCGTATTTTTCACTCCAACTGGGTGGCGGGTATACACATCGGAACAAAGCGTACGCAGGAGAATCCAACGGCATTCTAAATGCATCTTTAGGAACGCGGATACAGTTGAGCAAGATTTGGGGCGTTCTTCTCGACGTGGTAGTCCCTTTTGCCCCACATATCCAATTATTCAAGACGCATCAACCGAGCATTGGATTGGGGTTTGAGATTGAGACCGGAGGGGGCCACGTCTTCAAATTTGGCGTCACCAATTCTAGAGGTATGATGGAAACAGATTTTATCCCCTATACGGTCGAGCGTTTTGAAAAAGGAGAATTCCGCCTGGGCTTTACGATTTCTCGTTTATTTAGAATTTAATTTGGTAATATCGGTATGAAATGGCAGAATAATTACCAACCATTTCATACCCTTAATATTTTTAATCGAAAAAAATTCATGTTCGTTCTATACTAACAAAAGAATATAAACTACCAATCACCACAACCATAGCTTCCATGAGAATTATAGTTGCTTCACTCCTAATCTTGACAGCGATTTTTGCCTTCCAATCCCGTACATCATCCTCTGAAATAGTCCCCCCAGTCGAAGACCCCAATGTGTACGATGTGCTTAAACTATTAGGGGATTCTGCTTCGGAACATGAGCTCAACTCATCGATGCCCTATGTCACTGCCATCAAAGGAGAAGAGATATTTCATAAGGGTTACACGACCGGCCCCAATGGTACAGATACCAAGGTTCAAAGCAAATTATTCAAGTGCTGGGCTTGTCATAATACAGTCATCGAAGAACCGGATCTTACCCGTTACGATCCGGAAGCGCGATTAAGTTATGCCAAGAAAAACCATCTACCTTTTCTACAGGGAACAACTGTCCGCGGCATTGTTAATCGGGAGACGTTTTATAACGATGACTATTACAAAAAATACGGTCATGAGTTGGCCGACAAGGCACATCGCAATCTCAGGGAAGCGATCCAGTTATGCGCCATCGGATGCTCACAAGGACGGCCCCTTGAAGACTGGGAAATAGAGTCGGTCCTAGCCTATTTTTGGACCTTACAGTACAAGATGTCCGATCTATCGTTGACCGAGGAAGAACGGCAAACTATTAAGCAGGCCTTAAATGGAAATGGAGACAAATCGGCAGCGATTACCCTATTGAAAAGCAAATACGCCGATCACAGCCCTGCTCATTTTCTCCTCCCTCCTTCAGATAGAAAAGCCGGGTTTGGACTTCAAGGCAGACCGGAGAAAGGGAAGGACATCTATGAATTGAGTTGCCTCCACTGTCACAAAAATGGTCGATTTGCCTTCTATTATCTTGCGGAAGACGGAATAAGTCTTCGACATTTGAGATACCATTTTCCACGTTTTGACAATTACTCTTCTTATCAGGTAATCTGCTGGGGGACCGTACCCCGTCCGGGTAAAAAATTCTATATGCCCCAATACACTCGGGAACGCATGACCCCTCAGCTCATCGAAGACTTAAGATCGTATTTCGAATCTCCCGGCTCTGCAAAGTAACGCACCAACATAGAAGAGCGATAGGGGACGCATAACCCAATTATTCTCATCTGAAAGAGGGTAAATCATCCGTGGAATCGTCTCCTATTTATGCTTTCTCCACTTCCCAACATGTATTTCGAAGAACGTATTCGTCCCTTAGTGAATGGCTACGAGGACATTAATCTTCTGCATAACGGTCCTTCCAAAGCGATATTAGTCGCTCCCGTGCTTTTCTCTCTGCGGGCTGATGTGAAGGATGATAGAAACGCAAGGTTTCACATTCGGCAGGAAGATATGCCTGTGCGACAAAATGGTCTTTATAATTATGTGAATAGCGATAATCTTTACCGTAGTTTAACTCCTTCATCAGTCGAGTTGGCGCATTGCGAAGGTGGAGGGGAACAGGGAGATTGCCCGTCTCCCGGACCTTGGCCATAGCAGCATCTATAGCCACATAAGCACTATTGCTCTTCGGGCTGTTCGCGAGGTAGATTGCAATTTGCGAAAGGATAATCCTTGCCTCGGGCATTCCGATTTTATGCACGGATTCAAAAGCCGCATTGGCCAACAGAAGTGCATTGGGATTGGCCAATCCAATATCTTCTGCTGCCAGTATAATTAGACGACGCGCGATAAATTTGGGATCCTCCCCACCGACCAACATCCTCGCCAACCAATAGACGGCCGCATCCGGATCAGAGCCGCGGATAGACTTAATAAAAGCCGAGATGATGTCATAATGCATCTCTCCGCCCTTATCATAACGAGAGAGATTCTGCTGGAGGGTTTCGACCACGATTTCATCATCTATTCGGATGGGATTGTCTTCATTTGTCAGGAAGAGCAGTTCGAGAATATTGTACAGTTTTCGAGCATCTCCATCTGAAAAACGAAGAATAGCCTCCGTAGATTTAATATTCCATGTACGAGCTGAAAGCTCTATATCCTGTTGTATCGCTCGTTCGATCATCACAGATAAATCTTCCTTCGAAAGAGACTCCAAAACATACACCTGCGCCCGGGACAAAAGCGCCGGGATAACTTCAAAAGAAGGATTTTCGGTAGTGGCACCAATTAGGGTAATACTCCCCTCCTCAACAGCTCCAAGGAGGGAATCCTGTTGTGCTTTGTTGAAACGATGTATTTCATCGATAAACAAGATAGGAGCTGGACGATCAAAAAAACGACTCCTTTTTGCTTTTGCTATAACTTCTCTCACATCTTTTACCCCGGAATTAATCGCGCTCAAAGTAAAAAAGGCAGACTCCACTTCTTCCGATATAATTCGCGCCAGGGTCGTTTTTCCGGTTCCGGGAGGGCCCCACAAGATCATTGACGGGATATTTCCACTCTCAATGGCCTTGCGCAAGACGGCACCGGGTCCAACCAAGTGCTGTTGTCCGATGTAATCATTGAGCTTTTTGGGTCGTAACCTCTCTGCTAAAGGAGTCATGTTGAATTTTGTACAAAAGTAACTAAAAAAACACAGGCGGAAAGGCTCCAACAAAAAAAATGGGTCCATGATAAATCATCGACCCATTTTCAATTCTAAATTTTTCACAATTACCCCAAGGCAGGAATTCGCAACACCTGTCCAGGATAAATCTTATCCGGATGCGTCAACATCGGACGATTAGCCTCAAAAATAGCATTGTACTTCATCGGATCTCCGTATTGTGCTTTGGAAATCTTTGAGAGGGTGTCTCCGGATTGAACAGTATAAAATACTGCTTCAGGCTCAGGATTGGATACATTTAATCGATTATCCACGACCTCTACGCCTTCAACATTGCCCACTGCTAGCACTATTTTTTCACCGATCTCCGTATTGTCAACATCTCCGTAAACGGTAACTACACCCTCTCCGATCGATAGAGCCAACCGATCCACCGGCAACCCCAGATCGACAATCTCTTGCTTCAACTTGGCTTCATCCAACAATACCGGCGTGGGTTCCTTGGCCTCCTTGGCTCCCATTCCCAAAATAGATTTTCCCGCATTTTTTAAAAAAGAAAATAATCCCATATAAATATATATTTTAAATGATTGAAATAAAAAATAAGATTTCATACCTCCTTTCGATATGAAATGCAAATATAACACAACATTCTAACATACCCAAATGCAGGTTCGTTCATCTTCTCTTCCTTATCATTATAAAAACTCAATCCCTAATTGGGAACCGTTACAGAATAGGGCAATAATGCTGTATTAAGATTTTAACGGCATTCGGACATACAATGCATTTTTTCATCCTTTCTATGGGGTGACAAGGCCCACCTCCACGCCAATTTTGAACATATCATCTTGGCCTAAGGCGTCGAGGCGGGGGCTCCTTGCGAAACTGATGTTGACTCGTGGTTCGCTTGATTATACATTCAATCCTTAGCTTTATATGAAACGAACATGAATTTTATTAATTATAAATGCACACGGAATTATGACGATAGTATCTGTCCATAAAATCATTCATGCTGAAAGTGTATCTTTTTGCGATAATTTCACTTTTTTTTAAATCAATGATACTTGGGCACCACGGATCTAAAAAATGATCCCCCTCTTCCTACATCTCATCTTGATGAGAACCTCCTCCCTCAAGAATAGTATCCAAAACCTAAATCGACCATCCATTTTTTTTATAATCAAGTCCCCTTTTTATTATTTCCCCATGAAGGTGAAATACCCTATCTTTGCACGCTATGAATAATATGAAATATATACGCAACTTTTCCGTCATCGCGCATATTGACCACGGAAAGAGCACGCTTTCCGATCGCTTATTGGAATATACCGGCACTATCGGCGAACGAGACATGCAAGCCCAAACCTTGGACAATATGGACTTGGAAAGGGAAAAAGGCATAACCATCAAGTCCCATGCCATTCAGATGTATTACCCCTACAAAGACGGTCAAAAATATACCCTCAACCTCATAGACACGCCGGGCCATGTGGATTTCTCCTACGAAGTATCGCGATCCATTGCGGCATGCGAAGGAGCACTGCTACTCGTCGATGCTACACAAGGCATCCAAGCACAAACCATCTCCAATCTCTATCTGGCCATTGACAATGACCTCGAGATTATCCCCATCATCAACAAGATCGATATGCCCAGCGCCATGATCGATGAAGTTACAGAACAAATCGTTGACCTCATCGGATGTGATCCGGAGGAAATCATTCTGGCAAGTGGAAAGACAGGCAAAGGAGTAGAGGATATCCTCAATGCCATTGTGGAACGTGTCCCTGCTCCATCGGGTAATCCTGACGCGCCCCTTCAAGCTTTAATATTTGATTCTGTATTCAATCCCTTTAGAGGCGTAATCGCTTACTTCCGCATCTTCAACGGGACTTTACGTAAAAAAGATTTGATACGATTTCATAATACGGGCAAAGAATATACCGCGGATGAAGTAGGTATTCTACAGATGGACTTAGTCCCTAAACCCAAACTCTCTGCCGGAAATGTCGGCTACGTCATCACGGGAATTAAAGATACCCGACAGATAAAAGTAGGCGATACTATTACTACAGTAGAAGGCCCGGAAGCAGAACCCATTCAAGGATTTGAAGAGGTCAAGCCCATGGTCTTTGCAGGTATTTATCCGATCGACAATGATGATTTTGAAGATTTGAGGGAATCCCTGAATAAGTTGCAACTCAACGATGCTTCCCTCGTCTTCGAACCGGAGTCTTCCGTAGCGCTTGGTTTTGGTTTTCGCTGTGGTTTTCTCGGAATGCTCCATCTCGAGATTATTCAAGAGAGACTGTCCCGTGAATTTGATATGGAGGTCATCACGACCATCCCTAACGTAAGCTACCACGCTACGACGAAGAAAGGGGAGTTCCTGGTGATTAACACGCCCAATGATATGCCCGACCCCACGATATTGGACTTTATGGAAGAGCCTTATATCGATGCACAAATCATCACCAAACCCGAATTTATCGGAGCGATCATGAAACTCTGTATGGACAAGCGAGGTATCCTTATGAAACAAGTTTACCTCACAACGACCCGAGTAGAATTAACTTTTCATATGCCATTGGCCGAGATTGTATTTGACTTCTACGACCATCTGAAGTCTATTTCGAGAGGTTATGCCTCCTTCGACTATTCTCCACTCGATTATCGACGTTCAGACCTCGTCCGAATGGATATCAAACTCAATGGCGAAAATGTCGATGCCCTCTCTGCCCTCGTCCATCGCTCCAAGGCGGAAGCCTTCGGTCGTCAAATCTGTAAAAAACTTAAGGAATTGCTCCCCCGACAACAATTTGTCATCGCTATCCAAGCCGCCATTGGAGCTAAAATCATAGCTAGAGAAACCATCTCTGCCCTTAGAAAGGATGTCACCGCCAAGTGTTACGGGGGGGATATCTCCAGAAAGAGAAAACTACTCGAAAAACAAAAGAAAGGAAAAAAGAAAATGAGACAAGTCGGCAAAATACAAGTCCCACAAAAAGCGTTCTTGGAAGTATTAAAATTGAATAAATAGACTATCTTTACTCAACCAAATATTACATCATAAATATCCTTGTTATGAAACGATCTCTTACCACAACGTTAATATTGATTTCATTGGCCCTTTTTTCTTGCCAGTCCTCTTCCGGATCCAAAGGTACCGGTGATTTTTCCGGCTACACCTTGACAGATACAGGCATCCCGGGATACCAAATGGCTGTAAAAGAAGATAACAAAGGAAATATTATGGAAACCGGGTATGTACACAATGGCCTCAAATCCGGGGAGTGGAATACCTATCGCGGGCACAATATCGTCAGCGTCAAAAACTATATCGAAGGGAAGCTATTCGGCCCCACATTGAAAATCAATGACCGCAATCAAATCACCAAAATGTCCTACTACAAAAATGGACAACTCGATGGAATCTCTGCGGAATATAAATTCTCCCGCCCCATCAACGAACTCAATTACAAAAATGGAAAATTAGACGGTGAAATCCGTTATTATTTCGTCAATAGCGGCAAACTCCAAAAGCTCATCGAATACAAAGATGGAATCATAGATGGAGAATTCAAACAATACAATGAAGACGGCGAACTCATCTTGAAGTACATCTATAAA
>JALSTN010000293.1 GCA_026983735.1 Saprospiraceae bacterium
TTGAAATTTCAGCAGAGATTTAAATAATACCCTTTCGAAAGAAAAGCCTACTCGGAATTTACTTGGAAACAATGGTTTATAATATTCCTTATCGGTAATATTTACTGGATTCTTTAAAGGGTCTACTATGGGGTTTGGGTTAACCCAAAACCTGCAGTAGAATTCGTAGCGAGGGGCGTTTTGGCAATAAAAGCAGGTATTTCGACGAGGAGGCATAGCGGGCTATGGCGACGAGGGGAAATGCATGATTTTGAAGTCAAAATGCGCCGCAGTAGAAGTTCAGCCCAGAGTTAAAGGAAAGTAAAAAATTTGAAATTTCAGCAGAGATTTAAATAATACCCTTTCAAAAGAAAAGCCTACTCGGAATTTACTTGGAAACAATGGTTTATAATATTCCTTATCGGTAATATTTACTGGATTCTTTAAAGGGTCTACTGCGGGTTTTGGGTTAACCCAAAACCTGCAGTAGAATTCGTAGCGAGGGGCGTTTTGGCAATAAAAGCAGGTATTTCGCCGAGGAAGCATAGCTGGCTATGGTGACGAGGGGAAATGCATGATTTTGAAGTCAAAATGCGCCGCAGTAGAAGTTCAGCCCAGAGTTAAAGGAAAGCAAAAAATTTGAAATTTCAGCAGAGATTTAAATAATACCCTTTCGAAAGAAAAGCCTACTCGGAATTTACTTGGAAACAATGGTTTATAATATTCCTTATCGGTAATATTTACTGGATTCTTTAAAGGGTCTACTGTGGGGTTTGGGTTAACCCAAAACCTGCCAAAAAAATCTTTTTCATATGTTTAATAAAATTCATGTTCGTTTCATAGTTCTTTTATTTAATTCGTCTAGTGTGGGGTTTGGGTTAAATACTTCAGAAAACGCCAGAAGGAACGATGGAGTAGATAATCCGAGTGTGCTTCATGTGCATATGCTTCTCTCTCAAAAGAAATATTTCGGTAAGCTACAAGCGGTTGACGATATTGAATCAAGCGAATAATATACTCTACGATATACCAAATAAAAAATAAGAGTACTCCCATCTCAAGCTGTTGTCTCAAGTGAATTTTTTCATGGTGTATCAAGTAGGCGTCCTCTTTGAGTTGATGATATCGCACCAAAATAAAGGGCCAAAGGGTAATTGCATTTACAAATTTAAACGCGAACAAGCGAAACCACCTAGGAGCAACAATAATCCAATGCACAGAGGTAATAGGTTTTAATGGTTATTGGCTTTCTGCATGGGATTTTTATGTGCTTTTCGTTTTTTCTCGACAAATATTTCATACCGATCCTTCAATATTTTTCTAGGGAAATAGTTATTGGACTTATCAACGTCAGCTGTTTCTAAGAAGGGATCCAAGACCACTTGTTTGACACGTTTTTTAGTCGGAAAAAGTCTAGTCACTTCATCGTTGTTCATTTTCCAGATTTCAGCAGGGATACGAAAGACTTCTTTGGAGTCATCTTCATAAATAAACTGGACAATAAGCGGCATAACGAGTCCCCCCTTGTTGACAAATTTGACTTCATAAAAAAGATATGCTTGTTGTAATAAAGCGCGATCATCATCAGAAAGTTTTTGAAGGTAGGTTTCATAATCCTTTTTGGACATTACCTGAGCGATTAAGGGGTCATATCTATAATAGAAATCCTGTAGATGCGGATCGGATTCCACTCGAGTTTGAGCGATTGCAGTATCGTTGCGCAGAGAAGCGATATAACGAGGAGCATCCTTTTTTTTGTGATTAAGATAAACCAATTCCTCCTCAGGGTTACGCGTCTTAAGTGCATATTCTTTGACATAGTCCACGCCGATATCTACAAAATCTGTCGTGTAGAACCATCCTCTCCAGAACCAATCCAAATCCACCCCCGAAGCATCCTCCATGGTTCTAAAGAAATCTGCAGGGTAAGGGTGTTTGAATTTCCATCTATTGGCATAAGTTTTGAAGGCAAAATCAAATAATTTTCTCCCTAAAACAGTTTCTCTAAGGATCATCAAGGCTACGGTAGGCTTGGCGTAAGCATTGTATCCAAATTGGTAAATCGATTCGGAGTTGGTCATAATGGGGCGAATATTTTTTTGATCTCCACCCATGTATTCGATCATACTTTCAGGCGAACTATACCAAGCCCTAAATTTACGATCCCACTGTTGATGCGCAAGGTGTTGGACAAAGGTATTGAGGCCTTCATCCATCCAAGTCCATTGACGCTCATCCGAATTGACGATCATAGGGAAAAAATTATGTCCCACTTCATGGGTTACTACACCGATAAGTCGATTTTTTTGGCTTTCGGAATACGTTCCATCTTTTTCCGGTCGACCGCCATTAAAACAAATCATAGGATATTCCATCCCAATACTCTTAGTGTGAATAGACCAGGCTACCGGGTAGGGGTAAGAAAAAGTATAGTGTGAGTACCAATAAAGGGTATGTGCTACTACCTTTGTACTGTACCTTTCCCAAAGGGGATTTCCTTCTTTGGGATACATAGACATCGCCATGGCAGTCGAACCATCTTCAAAGCGTACATTCATAGCATCCCAAATAAATTTATTAGAGGAAGCAAAGGCTACATCACGCACATTTTCGGCATGGAATTTCCATGTTTTCACCCCTGAAGCCTTTGTTTTTTCACGGGACTCTGCTTCTTTTTGAGTGGCGATAAAGACAGGGTAATCGAAAGTGTTTTTGGCCTTTTTAAGCCGTTTTTTCATTTTTTGGGAGAGTACATCATCCGGATTTTGTAAGACACCGCTCGCTGCGACAAGGTGATTGTCCGGAACGGTGATCTCAAGGTCGTAATTTCCAAAGGAGAGGGTGAACTCTCCTCTTCCGAGGAATTGTTTGTTCTGCCATCCTTCTACATCATTATACTGACACATTCTGGGATAGAATTGAGCGATAGTAAACAAATAGTTATCCTCTTCTTTAAAATACTCATAGCCGGATCTGCCACCCACTTTAGCACGATCATTGATATTATACCACCATTTTATATTGAAGGAGAGGTTTTCTCCAGCTTTCAAAGGGGATTTTAAGTCAATGCGCATCATGGTATTCACTATGGTAAAAGGCAGCGAATTTCCGGATTCATCTACAACGGAAGTAATGTTGAATCCACCCTCGAAATGAGGAAAAGCCCGATAAAAATAGGCTGCATTGACACTTTTTTTCTTATTCATCTTTTGTTCAGACACCAAATAACTTTGGGCGTTTTTGGCGCGAACATTTTGATCTAACTGCAACCATAAATACTCCAATGGATCGGGAGAATTGTTGTAGTAGGTAATGGTTTCCTCTCCTTGAATCTTAGGTTGCTTCCCTTCCGTCAACTGAACCTTAATTACGTAATCCGCCCTCTGTTGCCAATATTCCGGTCCTGAGGCACCATTTGCACTTCGATATTGGTTAGGAGTAGGCAGTAGGTCATACATCTGTTTGAATTTATCTGTCGGCCTTTGTCCGAGTATGAAATGGTTAAAACCCAGTAAAACAAGTAGTATCGTACCGATTCTCATAGAGTAATTTTTTAGTAAGTTAGATTGTAAGTTGAAGAACGATCTATTAATACGTCATCCAATCCAAATGATGATTGGAGCGTACGCATATCAAAAAACAGAATGTAGTTCGTCTGATTGTACGTTTAAAATCTCCTGATATCCTTCGATAGGGAGACAAATATACATTAAAAAACTATTAGAGTACATTATAGAGATGGTCAAAAGAGAAGGAGAAGCGATTTCCCTGGATACAAAAATCAAAGCGACACTCCGGGATAACAGAGCGTCGCTTTGATAAATACCTGATATACGTTAAAATTTCTATCCTTTTATTTACTTAAAAATCGCTTTACTTTATCTTGGTGTTTATTGAAGAGCTCATCATCTTTACCTAGAAACTGAAGCAATCTGTCCGCATCCCGTAAGGCCGATTCAGCCATTCTTTTATCCTGTGCAAAGGAAGGCAATTCATCCGGACCAAGGGAATTATAAAACTCAAGGTCTTCTTCGAGGTTACTCAGCAATATATCCAGATGCTTCCTCAAGGATTTTTGATCTCCAGCTTGTGCAAGCACATTCAGAAAAGGCACAATTTGAGCACCATAACGGAAGTTCATATCCGGAAAAGCTTCAAAATACTTATTGACTACTTTAGCTGCTTTGTCCTTCTTCCCTTCATTGAGTAGTTCCATGGCCAGGCGGAGCATGACAAAGCGGTTAGCCTGAATACCTGCACCATAGCTATGATCGACAAAGGTCTTAAGCTTGTCGAAATTCCCCCAACGAAATTTATTCATAATGCGATCATAAGCCAAATCGGTATCCATACGTCCACTTCCAAAGATTCCCATCCCTCTTTGACTTGGAGTCTTTTTGGGGATAATACGCAGGGCGAGTCCTTCGAGTTGCATATAATCCCTTAATCCCAAGAATTGCTCTTGTCTGGTTGTTACGGAAAAATAAATCGGTCGATCCCAGATATTGGAGCCGATGATATCCATAATGGCAAGTTCATCTTTACGCAGATATCGTTTTTTACCTAAGTTAAGTGGTATTTTGTCAACAACCGTCGAGTCATTAGGAGAAACGACCCCCAACTGAACCGCTTTGCGTTTATCCACAGGGATATAAATTTTTCTAGTCGGCAGATAAGATTCATATTCCTCAGATCCACCGGCAGAAATCGGGTGTTTTTCACCTATAAATTTGAGTACTCTACCGATCGGCCATTCCTTTTCCTTTCCCACAAGATTTTCAGGGAAGAGAACGACATTGCGTTTATCGCCGCGGTAAGCTTCATCCGGTATGGTAAACTTAATAGCCGGAGAGGCATTGACTTTGCGACGCATAGCGTGAATATACCAATCTACGGCTATAAGACTTAGGTTAATGACTCGAACATCGGGGCGTACTCCTTCTACTTCTTGTACATACCAGAGGGGATAAGTATCATTATCACCATAGGTAAATATAATAGCATTGGGAGAAACGGACTCTAAGAAGTTAATCGCATAATCCCGGGCAGCATAATGACCTCTTCGACTATGGTCGTCAAAGTTCTGAAAAGCCAGAATGGCAGGAGCAAGTAATGCAAGTCCCAAACTGAGCACAACGGTACCCATACTAGCTTTTTTGAGTCTTTCCTTAAGTATGCTGAATAAAGCAGCAGCACCCATTCCAACCCACATCGCAAAAGTAAAGAAAGAAGCGGCTAAAGCATAATCCCTTTCACGAGGCTCTTGGGGAGGCTCATTGGTGTATACTATAATTCCTATTCCGGTAACAATAAACAGGGCCATCACTACTGCAAATTCTTTTGGTCTTCTTTTATAGTGAAAAAACAGACCAAGCAAACCGAGTATTAAGGGTATGAAATAGTACCTATTGCGCGCCGGATCTTCCTTCATGTAAGTGGGCATCTTATCCTCATTGTAAAGTCTTGCTTGATCGATAGGAGTAATACCTGAATACCATTGACCACTCTTCAAATCCCAAGGTGCAAAACCTTGGTCACCGTTTTCTCTACCGACAAAGTTCCACATAAAGTATCTCCAATACATCCACCCTAACTGGTATCTCCAAAAAAAGCTGAGATTAAAGCCCATTGTCGGCTTCTTTGACCTACTGGTATTCCATTGGCGATAGATGCCGGGACGACCTTGATCTGTATGGCTAATTCTAGGGAATAAGATTTTATCTGATTGCTTGTACTTATATGATAGTTTATGGTCAACTATTTCATACCGATCCCCGACACGACCATACTTCGGTGTTGATTCTGTCCCAATAGGTTGCGCTTCGTAATGAGGACCAAACAATAAGGGTCTGTCACCGTATTGTTCTCTATTGAGATAAGGGAGCATTCTAACAGCATCAATCGGGGCGCTCATATTAATCGGGGGTCCTGCATTGGCTCTTATAATTACCATTCCGTATACGGTATAGGATAAAAGCAGAAGTGAGACGGACATCATAATAAGCTGCAAAACTTCGCTCTTTCTCTTGCGTGCAGTTTTAAATCCCCAATAAAGCAAGCCGCCAAGCAGTATTACAACAAAAAGAAGTCCGGAATTAAACGGCATGCCCAGTGTATTGACGGCAAAAATATCAAACTCTGCCCAAAGCCAGGGCAAACCGGAGATCAAGAGCTTTTGGATTATTCCAATAGCGATACCACCGACAACAAATCCAATCGCCATTCCCTTCCATGAAGGTTTGTCATACTTCTTTAGGTAATAGAGAATTCCAATAGCAGGCAAAGTCAACAAACTCAGTAGATGCACACCGATAGAAAGACCAATCAGATAAATAGTAAGTAACAAATAACGATCATACTTGAGATCCTTAGGCAAGTAATACCACTTGACCGCAGACCAGAAGGCAGCCGCTGTAAAAAAGGAAGACATCGCGTAGACTTCTCCTTCGACAGCTGAGAACCAAACTGAAGAGACAAAAGCAGATGTAAGTCCTGCAACCAAAGCACTACCTGCCGCGATCATCGCTTCTTCATTGTTGGCTTCTCTTTCTTTGCCAACTAAAGCTAATTTGGTAAGCATCCCGGTACTCCAAGCGATAAAGGCAGCCATAAAAGCAGTGAGGATGGCAGACATAAAGTTGACCGCCACAGCTATGTTAGAAGGGTCTGATGATATTAAATCCCCCACCCATGCAAAAAGGCGTGCGACCAGCAAAAATAATGGAGCTCCGGGTGGGTGAACCACTTGCAATTTGTACGCGGCAGATATAAATTCACCGCAATCCCACAGACTGACAGTACTCTCTATAGAGAAGTAATATACTACCGCCACGATAGCAAAGACTATCCATCCGGCTATATTGTTGGTCTTCTTAAAGCTCATAAAAGTTATTGTTTTTCAAAATTATACTTAGACATGCTGGGCTGTTCAAAAGCAAAATAACATCCTATTAACGTTTGTTTGGAAGTTAAATTATATTCTTTCGAATCCCGGTTAAAAATGAATCGTTTTGC
>JALSTN010000294.1 GCA_026983735.1 Saprospiraceae bacterium
TCCCTGCGCCCCTTGCCTATTGTAAAAGTCGATGCGGACGGAAAAGTGCATGATGCTTTTTCAGACCCGGAATTGCGTTACCGCCAACGTTATGTTGACCTAATCGTCAATCCCGAAGTAAGTCAATTATTTGTCACCCGCTCGAAAATGATTTCCGCTGTTCGTCGCTTCTTTGATGATCGCGGATGGATGGAAGTGGAAACGCCCATTTTACAACCGATACACGGCGGAGCTGCTGCTCGTCCATTCAAAACCCACCACAATACGCTCGACACAGATTTATTCTTGAGAATCGCCAACGAGCTGTATCTCAAAAGATTGATTGTCGGGGGATACGAAGGAGTGTACGAGATCGGAAAAATGTTTCGAAATGAAGGGATGGACCGAACCCACAATCCCGAATTTACCCTGCTAGAAATTTACATCGCCTACAAGGACTACTTCTGGATGATGGAGATGGTAGAACAACTGCTGGAGAGCGTGGCACTTAAAGCTACCGGAGGCACACAAATACGATTTGATGGACATACTATAGATTTTAAGGGGCCATATCCTCGATTGACGATGATGGAATCGATAAAAAAATATGCCGGAGTGGATGTATCTGACATGGATGAAAAAGGATTGAGAGGGGTGTGCAAAGACTTGCATATCGAAGTGGACAACAGCATGGGGAAAGGTAAACTCATCGATGAGATTTTTGGCGAAAAAGTGGAGCCTCATCTCATCCAGCCGACCTATATCACCGATTATCCGGTAGAGATGACCCCCTTGGCAAAAAAACACAGAGACAAGGAAGGTCTTGTAGAGCGGTTTGAATTGTTTGTAGCAGGAAAAGAGCTTGCCAATGCCTATTCAGAGCTTAATGACCCCATAGATCAAAGGAGTCGTTTCGAAGAACAATTGCGTTTGGCCGAAAGGGGAGATGATGAAGCTATGGTGTTGGATGAAGACTTCCTAAGGGCTATGGAATACGGCATGCCTCCCACTTCCGGATTGGGGATAGGGATGGATAGATTGGCTATGCTGCTGACGGGGCAAACCTCCATTCAAGAAGTATTATTCTTCCCACAGATGAAACCAGAACAGTAAGAGGTCAAGCCTACATCACGCGCTTCAAAAATAGATATTACTCCCGTCCATTATGCATGAGCCAGGCTTTGATAAATCCTTCCAAGTCTCCATTTAATACGGCATCCGTATTGCCGGTTTGGTATCCAGTTCGATGGTCTTTTACTCTACGATCGTCGAGCACATAACTACGTATTTGAGAACCCCATTCATTTTTTTGTTTTTGGGATTCTACCGAATCACGCTCTGCGCGTTGTTTTTCCAACTCCTTTTCATACAGTCTGGATTTGAGCATTTTCAAGGCGTGTTCCCGGTTCATATGCTGAGACCGCTCTTTCTGACATTCTACCGCAATACCCGAGGGGAGGTGTCGCACACGAACAGCGCTTTCCGTCTTATTGACGTGCTGTCCACCCGCCCCGCTGGCTCTAAAGGTATCCCATTCGATGTCGGCGGGGTTGATCTCGATCTCGATGGTATCATCGATCATGGGATGAACGAATACCGAAGCAAATGAAGTCATGCGTTTACCTTGGGCATTGAAAGGACTTACCCGAACCAAGCGATGAACACCGGTCTCCCCTTTCAACAATCCATAGGCGTACTCTCCTTTTATCTCAAGTTCGACCGTCTTAATCCCAGCAATATCCCCCGGCACACTATGCACTTCCGCCACTTTAAAACCATTCTTTTCCCCCCACATCCTATACATGCGGTAAAGCATATCAGCCCAGTCACAACTCTCCGTTCCCCCGGCTCCGGCATTGATCTCCAGGATACAGTCCAATTCGTCTTCCGGCCGATCCAAGGTCGAGCGAAATTGCAAATCATCCAGCGCCGAAAGGGCTTTTTCGTATTGGGCATCCACTTCTTCAGCCGAAGCCTCCCCCTCCTGATAAAAGTCCTGCAATACTTCCAAGTCCTCTACTTCGGAAGCCACCCCATCATAAGCCGTAAGCCAATGCTTGTGGCGTTTGATATTTTTCAAGATAGTTTCTGCCCTTTGTTTGTCCCCCCAAAATTCAGGGTCCAACGTCAGTGCTTCATTCTCTTCTAATTGGTTGCGTCGATTGTCCACGTCAAAGATACCTCCTGAGCATCTCCAGGCGGGACCGGACTTCTTTTAATTGATCTTGTGTCATAGGATCTTTTGTTATGAAATGGTTGTAGATAAGCGCATTAGTACCCCGCGGTTTCGCCAATGCACCTGCAAAATTAAAGCTTGTTATTGTATTTTTAGATTAGAAGCGATGTTCGTATGCTTTTTTTCAAACTGTTCAAATGTTCTTTCTATGATTGCACAGCACACTTCCAACTCTTCTTGTGTAATAACCAGTGGTGGAGCAAAACGTATAATGTTGCCATGGGTGGGCTTGGCAAGAAGTCCCTCTTCCTTCAAGGCGACACAGAGATCCCATGCGGTGCTACTCTCGGGTGTGTCATTGATGACTACAGCGTTAAGCAAGCCCTTGCCCCGAACCGTATGCACTAACTCTGAACGCTGCGCTAAGGCTTGCATCCGCTCCCTGAAATACCTCCCCAAAACCTTGGCTTTTTGAGCTAAATCTTCTTCCAGAACCACTTCCAAGGCTGTTATAGCAACTTTGCAAGATAGTGGATTCCCCCCAAAGGTAGACCCATGTTCACCGGGGTGAATAGTCAACATAATTTCATCATCCGCTAGTACGGCTGAGACCGGCACAGCTCCTCCCGAAAGCGCTTTCCCTAAGATGAGTATATCCGGCTTAACCCCTTCATAATCACAAGCGAGCATCTCACCTGTACGGGCAATCCCGGTCTGAACTTCATCGGCTATAAATAAAGCATTGTGTCGCCGACATAAAGCTGCTGCCTCCTTCAAATAGCCTTTCGATGGAACGACCACTCCTGCTTCCCCTTGTATCGGCTCTACAATATATCCCGCCACATCCGGGTCTTGAAGTGCAGCTTCAAGAGCTTGGAGGTCGTCGTAAGGGATCTTTATATACCCCGGCACAAATGGCCCGAATCCTTCATAACTGGTAGGATCCGTCGAAGCCGTAATCGCTCCCAGGGTCCTACCGTGAAAATTCTCTTCTGCAAAGATGATTTTTGCCTTGTACTTCGCGGTACCCTTGACATCATAAGCCCAGCGACGACACAGCTTTATCGCAGTTTCTACCGCTTCGGCACCTGTGTTCATCGGCAGCACCTTATCATATCCAAATAACCGGGTAATATAGGCTTCAAAAGGCCCCAAAGCATCGTTGTAAAATGCCCGGGAAGTCAAGGTCAGACGCTCGGCCTGTTCTCTTAGGGTGGCGGTAATACGCGGATGGCAATGTCCTTGGTTGACGGCTGAATACGCCGACAAAAAATCATAATACCTCTTCCCTTCTACATCCCAGACATAGACCCCTTGGCCCTTGGTTAGTACCACCGGTAAAGGATGGTAATTATGCGCTCCATATCGATCTTCTAATGTTATGAAATGGTCGGATTTGTTCATGCTTGAATTTTTGCGTAAAGATAGAATCTTATGGTGTATTTCCAATATTTGAGGAAGCAACATTCGTGAACCGTCATTAAAAATAATAAAATCGGCATGCGCATTGCGCCTCCGGTCGGTCCATTGGGTCTTCAAAATCTGACGGATAGAATCCATATCCCTTTTATCCCGGCTTAGGACTCGTTGAAGGCGCAGAGACTCCGGCGCCGTAACGGCAATGTTGTAGTCCATCTGCTTCGCCCCGCCGGATTCAAATAATATGGCAGCTTCTTGGAGTACATAAGGCGATGACTGCTCTTTAACCCACCGAGCAAAATCACTCCGCACAGCGGGATGAACCAGCTGCTGAATCTTTTCTTTTAAGGAGGGAGTATGAAATATTTGATCGGACAAAAACGCCTTGTTGAGGCTTCCATCCGGCAAATACGCCTCCTCCCCGATCCACTTGCGAATGCCTTCAACGATTTTTGGGTCTTCTACCATCCATCGCTTCGCCTGATCATCCGCAGAATATACGGGGACCCCCAATGCATTAAAAATCCGGCCTACAAAGCTCTTGCCTGCGCCTATACCACCTGTCAAACCTATTTTTAACTTCCTCACAATGTATATAATTCTGTAAATAGAATATTGTCCATCTTGTAGGTGTCCGTAATCTGTTCGACTGCTACACCGGCGATCTTACTCTTGAGCAGCCTTAATAAAGCCTCCTTTTCTGAATGTGGCAACACCGTGACGATCTTCCCTCGATCTGTAAACTCCTTGGAATAAATCTCAATATTGAGTCCCTTAAGGGCTTGCATTACAGCTGGCATTTGCTCATATCCAAACTGGAGCTCAACATAATCGGACAGCTGTTTCTCTACAATCTCAGCTTGTTCCAACGCTTGCCGGGTGCTTTCCCGGTAGGCGTTGATCAACCCGGAAGTTCCGAGTTTTACACCTCCAAAATACCTAACCACGACCACTAAAGTATTGCGCAGGTTATAATGCCGGATTTGCCCTAATATGGGCTTCCCCGCAGTACCCGATGGCTCTCCGTCATCTGACATTCTAAAATTGTTGCCATCGTGCCCGATCTCATAGGCGAAACAATGATGACGGGCTTTGAAATGCTCCTTCTTAATGTCTTGCAAAATGGACATGCTCTCCTCCGCCGTAGAAACCGGATGGGCATAGGCAATAAATCGACTTCCCCGATCCTTAAATACTCCTTCGGAGGCCCCCCCAAGGGTAAGGTACAAATCTCCGGAACCAGCTTCCATTTTAATTCTTTTTATACATAAAAGAGGGATCCCCCCTATCCTTTGACAACCATCAAGACTCAACCCGGCAATCCCCCTAAAACCTCCCAAACTCCCCGAAATCACCTTCAAAGATAGTAGAACTTTTAGATATATAAAACCGAGAAAAATCACTCAACTCCATCGTCTATGACAGGTACTTATATCTGAATGAATCGGGGCAATTCATATGGTGTCTACCGATATTCATATGTCTTCCATCCTACATGCCCCTCTTTGGCCGCTTACTCTTCTATGCCAATAGGTAGAGATTAATGAGGTATCCTGTACATACAACTTCGGTAACTCTACCTACTCATCTAAAGTAGGCCCTCACCCCATCGGGCGACCATTTCATACCCCTTCATACCCCAAAATGGCCAAAGCCATCAAAGCGAGCAGCAAACCGAGCCAGTTCCACCTGCGAAGACCTTCCTTGAAAAAGACGATACCCGCAATGGCCGACACGACCAGAATGCCGATGTTATTCATCGGGAATAGGATGGATCCATCCCACCCCGTCTGCAAAAGGCGCAGGATAAAGTAAATCGAAAAGTAGTTGATGCTACCTAGGATAATCCCGGCCAACAATTCCCCCATCGTCAAATTTTCTATTTTCTTTAGAACCCGCAGATACAGATAATATAGACCGGCGGAAACGGCTGCCATCCCAAATAACACCGTAATAAAATGCGGATCCGTCGTTAACACAATCCCTCGTTTACTCAAAAAAAGGAGCATAGAATCAATTAATCCGCTTAACAAAAATGTAAATATGGGCAAGTACAAATGCCTGTATCTTTCCTTAGCTGATGACGCTGTGACTTCCTTTTTTTCTCGTTTAGTAATTAGAAGTATAGACAGAAGGGCTAGGATCAACCCGATTATTTTCAAAAAAGAGACTCCTTCCCCAAAATATAATATTGCAAATATAACACTGATTAAAAGGGACATTTTTTGCATTACCGTCGCCAGTGTAATCCCAAAATAATGCACCGTCTGCGCTATAATATTAAACCCCACGATGAATATTATTCCTAAAACCGCAGCATATGAAAACCACCTAGCCTCCAACATCTCCGTCCATCCGATCGGGGTAGGACTAAAAAACTGACCGATGAGAAAACACACGATATAATTGACCATAATCACCTTGAAGAGATCCATAGAACGGTGACCAAAAATCTTGAAGAGTATGTTGAGTCCGGAAGCAGTGAGAATGCTGAGTAGAAGGTAGATCATAAGAGAAGGGAGTTGTGGATGGGGTTAGAGAATACGGTAGTGTCTAGTCCGCGTTTCTATCGGATGCTCTGCATGAACATCTATGTCAAGATGAATTATACCCGGTGATTTTCCGGGGGTCAAAGACCCCAACTGGGCATCCAATTTAAGGGCTCGAGCCCCATTGAAGGTAGCCCATTTCAATACTTCTTTCCAATCCAAATAACTATTGTAACGAAGTAGGGTTCGGACCTCCTCCATGACCGACAGTTGCCAGTTGGAGCTCAGCGAATCCGTCCCGATGCATAATTCAGCCCCGGCACTTAATAAAGTGCTGTAATCGGGCAATCGATTTTCTATGTATAAATTGGCATTGGGGCAGGTGACGAAATACGGTGCAGCACAATACTCCATCGCCGCTCGCACATCTTCCGCCGCCGTGCATGTATTGTGCACAAAAAGAGTATTTTCACTGTCCTTTAGAAAGGGCAAAAGATACTGCAAAGAGGAGGTTTGAGGCGCTATAAAAGTATCGAGCGGAAGCCCAAATCCCTGATAAAACTCGACGAACCCGCCGATTCCCTCCCTAAAAAAGAGATCCTCTTCTTCCGTCTCTTGATTGTGTATGCTGAGGACTTCCCCATCGGATTGCCACTCGCTAATCGACTGCATTAATCGTGAACTTACCGAGTAGGATGCATGGGGAACGAGGGTGGCTCTATCCTTGGATGAACTGCGGAATAATTTACGTAGCTCCAGTCCTTCTTTTACTGATTTTCAGCATTTTCGGCTTGTAACAGATCAAATAATTCGACAAATGTATAATACCGGATGCGGCTGGTTCGCTTGGTCAGGACCGTATCACTCGTATTGCTAATATCACCG
>JALSTN010000295.1 GCA_026983735.1 Saprospiraceae bacterium
TTGCCACTGCTATTCAGCAAGCCCTACTGCCCCTGGCTAAGGTCAACAAAATACAAGATGCGGTGCATATTCACGCCATTACAGGTTCTAGTGGAGCAGGTAGAACACCTTCTGAGACAACTCATTTTAGTTGGAGAGATAATAATGTTTCCATCTATAAAGCATTCCAACATCAACATATCGATGAGATTAAAGAAAGCTTAAGAGTACTCCAAAGGGAATTTGACCAACCCCTAAATTTTCTTCCCTTGAGAGGTAATTTTACAAGGGGTATTTTTGCTTCAATCTACACTCGAACAGAGCTTTCTGAATCAACTCTAATTGAACTGTATAGATCATTTTATGAAATGGAACCTTACACGATAATTACCACATCACCTGTAGATCTCAAGCAAGTTGTCAACACTCCTTATAACCTGATACAAGTTCAAAAGATCGAGGACAAAATATTGGTCACATCTATCTTGGATAACATGATAAAGGGGGCTGCAGGACAGGCTATCGAGAATATGCAAATCATGATGGCCAACCATTTCATAAATCCTTAAATTCCAATTCGTCGCATTGACTAAAAACTACAATCAATGGAAAAAAATAAAACACTTGAAGTCTATTCGAGATTTGAAATATGCCCTACACGTGCGAAAGGGGTGTATCTCTATGATGATCACCATATAAAATACCTGGATTTGTACGGTGGGCATGGTGTGATATCTATCGGTCATGGGCATCCTCATTATATCCATACGATCAAAACCCAACTGCAGAAAATCAGCTATTATTCCAACTCGGTACAGATGCCTTTACAAGAGCTACTAGCTCAAAAGTTGACTAAACTAAGTGGTTATGATGACTATCGACTTTTCCTTGTCAATAGCGGTGCGGAGGCGAATGAAAATGCACTTAAACTAGCTTCATTTCATACAGGCAGAACAAAAGTAATCTCTTTTACGAGAGGTTTTCATGGACGTACAGCCGGGGCCCTAAGCGTAACGGACAGCCCTAGCATATTTGCTCCCATCAATCAGCATCATTTTCCCGTAATCCGGCTTCCCCTTAATCAACCTGCTCCATTAATCGCGGCATTAAAGCAAGGGGATATCGCCGCAGTCATCATCGAAGGAATTCAAGGAATCGGCGGATTAGACGTCCCTTCAGATTCGTTTCTAAAGCTACTCAGCAAGGAGACAAAAGCACACGGCACCTTACTTATTATAGATGAAATTCAAAGTGGATATGGACGCAGTGGACATTTCTTCGCACATCAGAAATCCGGTATCCAACCGGATATCATCAGTATAGCCAAAGGCATGGGGAATGGCTTTCCCATCGGGGGAATATTAACACATCCCAGTATAAAATCCCACCTCGGCATGCTTGGAACTACATTTGGGGGAAATCATCTCGCTTGTGCTGCAGCCATAAGCGTTTTGGAAGTCATTGAAACAGAGGACTTGTTAGCAAGGGTCTATTCAATTAGCCAAAAAATTAAATTCGCCCTTTCCTCTATAAAGGGCATAAAGAAAATGAAAGGAGACGGTCTCATGCTCGGATTAGAGTTTGATTTTCCTATTAAAGATCTAAGACGTCAACTTATCCACTCACATCAAATCATCACCGGAGCATCTTCCAATCCAAATTTGCTGAGAATATTACCTCCATTGACGATTAAACTCGAGGAAATACAACCTTTTTTCAAAGCACTGGAAGAGATTTTATCACATCACTAACACATCGCAAATACAATAATCATGAACGTATTCACTTCTATTAAAGATGTAAAAGAGCCGGAAGCACTCGTAGCTTTGGCGTTAAAAGTCAAGAACAATCCAGGGGTATTTGGCTCGTATGGAAAGCTAAAGACCCTTGGGCTCGTTTTTTTTAATCCTAGTTTAAGAACTCGCCTAAGTACTCAAAAAGCAGCTCTAAACCTGGGCATGCAGGTTGTGATACTCAATATCAATTCAGATAGCTGGATACTCGAGATGGAAGATGGGGCTATAATGAATGGCAATGCGCAAGAACACATCAGAGAAGCTGCGGCTGTCTTATCGCAATATTGTGATATCATCGGAGTTCGAACCTTTGCCCAATTCAACAGCAGAGCAGAGGATTATGGTGAATTCATTTTACAAAAATTTATCCGATTCTCTTCCGTACCTATTCTATCCTTGGAAAGTGCAACACTACATCCACTACAATCTCTGGCCGATTGGATGACCATCACAGAACAGCAAAGAACAGAGCGTCCAAAGGTTGTCCTTTCCTGGGCACCTCACCCCAAAATCCTTCCGCAAGCGGTAGCCAACTCCTTCGTAGAATGGATGCGTATTGCCCATGTGGATTTAACGGTCACTTTCCCAAAAGAAATCGACCTGGCGCCGTCCTATCTAAAAGGAATATCAGTAACACATAACCAGGAAAAAGCCATGGAAAATGCAGATTTTGTTTATGCTAAAAATTGGTCTTCTTTCTCTAATTATGGCAAAGGCACGTCGTCCTTTCAAGACTGGAAAATAGATGAACGTAAAATGGCTCTTACACATAATGCATATTTTATGCACTGCCTTCCGGTTAGGAGGAACGTGGTAGTCAGCGATGGGGTATTGGACAGTGACCACTCCTTAGTCCTAGAGCAAGCTAATAACAGGACCTATGCCGCGCAAGCTGTCCTATTAAAAATGTTGGGCTATGAAGGATAAGATATTGATCGTAAAAGCAGGTGGAAGCCTTATTGATTGTGAGGCAAAATGGCAGCATTTCCTAAAGGAGTTTGCCGCGATAAAAAAGCCGAAGATACTTGTTCACGGCGGAGGAAAATCAGCTTCTGCACTGAGCAAGAAGATGGGCTTAACTCCACGAATAATCCACGGAAGAAGAGTTACAACCCTAGAAGACCTCCCCTTAGTCATCATGACCTTTGCCGGTCTTATCAATAAAAAAACCGTGGCTGCGCTCCAATCATATGGGTGCAACGCTCTAGGGTTAACGGGAGCGGATGCTAATTGTATCCGTTCGTCGAAACGCCCTACAACACCAATCGACTACGGATATGTAGGAGATATCGTATCTATAGACACAAGTGTATTGCTCCAATGGCTGAATCTTGGAATTACACCTGTTTTTTGTGCGCTCACACATGATGGACATGGTCAAATCCTCAATACAAATGCAGATACCATAGCCGCACAACTAGCGATCGCCTTACACGATTTATTTGAAACAGAACTTCTCTATTGCCTCGAAAAACCCGGTGTTTTATTGGACAGTGAAGATTCTGACTCACTAATTAAAACATTGGATTATTACCAGTATGAAAAGCTAAAGCACAATCATCAAATACATTCCGGAATGATTCCCAAATTAACCAATTGTTTTACAGCTCTTCAGAATGACGTTAAAAAAGTGACTATCGGGGATACTTCTCTACTGAGAGAGGACTGTCCTACGGGAACGCGTATAATCCTCAAGAAAGATTAGATTAATATTAATACCTGTCAAATGATAAAAACAGTACTCACTAAAAAGGCGATTGATTTACTACAAAAATTAATCAAAACAACTTCCTACTCGGGAGAGGAGGGTAAAACAGCTTACCTTCTGAAAGAGTGGCTAACCCAACACGGCATCCAAGCCCACAGGGACAAAAACAATGTTTGGGCTATGAATAAACATTTTGACCGTAACAAACCCAGCATTTTGCTTAACTCTCATCATGATACCGTAAGGCCAAACTCCGGATATACCAGAGATCCATTTGAACCTTTGATCGAGAATGGTAGAATGTATGGATTGGGGAGCAATGATGCCGGAGGCGCATTGGTTTCGTTAATTAGCACATTCCTCTATTACTATGAAAAGGACGATCTCAAGTACAACCTGATCTTTGCTGCTACTGCAGAGGAAGAAACAGCAGGGAAAAACGGTTTGAGAGATTTGCTCCTCAAGCTGCCTAAAATTAGCTTTGCGCTGGTAGGCGAACCTACAGAGATGCATTTAGCGGTGGCGGAAAAAGGGCTGCTGGTTATTGATGCACAAGCAAGAGGTACATCCGGTCATACGGCACACACCAATACAGACAATGCTATCTACAGAGCCATCGAAGATATATCCTGGATTAAAAATTTTAAATTCCCAAAGGTCTCACCCTTACTCGGGGAAGTAAAAATGACGGTAAGTATGATAGAAGCAGGAAAACAACACAATATAGTCCCTGCGAAATGCGCTTTTGTGATTGACGTTAGAGTCAATGAAGCTTATTCAAACAATGAAGTGTTTGAGATCATTGATACTAATACTTCTAGCACATTATCTCCCAGATCATTTAGGCTTAATTCTTCATCAATCCCTTTAAGTCACCCTTTCGTGCAGGCAGGCTTACGATTAGGCCGAAAGACTTACGGCTCACCCACATTATCTGATCAAGCCTGCCTATCCTGCCCTTCCCTAAAGATGGGGCCGGGCAATTCGCTAAGATCTCATCAAGCCAATGAGTATATTCTCATCAAAGAAATAGCAGATGGCATCTCCTTATTCATTGACATTTTAGGTGAGATCGTATGAAGAAAAATGAACTTATTCTATGACCATAGCCTCACTTAGAATAAGCGGCAAAGACGATTATCCATGCGGCACTTATAACTGTATAGAAAATTATAATTATTTATCACCAATTTATTAAGATATTTCAAGGGCATGAAATGGTAAAGGCACAACTTATACTTTAACTAATACTCATATATCTTTCATTTTCTGATTATTAAGAAAATTAAATCATTAAACTACAATCACATGAAAAAACTTTGGGAAAAGGGATATACCACATCAAACCTAGTAGAAAAATTTACCGTTGGGACAGATAGAATCTTTGATGAAAAGCTGGCTATTTATGACATTCGTGGCAATAGAGCGCATGCCGAGATGCTACATAAAGTTGGCCTATTGTCCCATACCGAAAAAGCTGCGATAATGCGAGGTCTAGCCTCGATTGAAACGGAGATAATGGAGGGATATTTCAC
>JALSTN010000296.1 GCA_026983735.1 Saprospiraceae bacterium
ATCAAGGTTAATGAGAACATATTGGACAACCCAATCTACGACTATCTCTTTAGTGTAGAAGCAGTCAATAAGATGGTCTTGGAAGGGGTGCCTTTTAGAGAAGCCTATCAAAGATTAGCCGCAGATATTCTTGAGGGAAAGTTCAAACCCAAGAAAGAACTACACCATACACATGAGGGAAGTATCGGCAACCTATGTTTAGATGCCATCCTCTGCAAATTCAATCAAGCACTAAAAAATATTTCTACTCCTGAGCATACTTTATAAACGACTATTCTAAGCCCCAAAGGTAACACAGTATATAACAAGGGACGGATTAAGGAAAGTAAACTCAAGGTATAAACAGAGAATGGAAGGAGCTCCTTCCACTAAAGATTAAATGGGGAGATATTGGATAAACGTTTAATTGGGGGATTCTACATCAACGTATGACTTCATTTTTATGAAATTCATTGTTGTTTTAAATAAAACACAATAAGCACTAAACTCCAGCGTTATGATGGCAAGCAAAACCTTATTAATATTATTTTGGGAGGAGAAGAAGTAAGCCCAATACTTTGAGTTTACATTTAAAAGTCTACTCGATAAAAAGACGAAAAGGGGTATTCAAGTTCGTCAATAGGTGCGATTGGAAAAAAATATTGGTATTTGGCGAAGAGGCATAGGGGACACTATCACGAGGGGATATGTTGTTTTTTGAAGCCAAAATTCACTGCAGTAGAATATCGGCTAAGGTTTAACCACGTCCTAACAAAAGGAAGCGCTAGAGCAGAGATGAGTCTTACCCCTTCCCGAATTGATATTTGAGAAAGTTGTAATATTAAAAAAACTTAAACCTAAAATGAAAAAAATCGCTTACCTTCTAATTTTCCTCTTAGCATGCTTTAGAGCAGGTGCACAAGACATCAATGATCAAAATATTATTGAAGGAGCTCCTCTTGTGTTTTTAGACTGTTCCTGGCAGTGTGACTTTGACATCATCCGCAATGGTATGAACTTGGTTAATTTTGTACGAGAGCGTCAATCTGCAGATGTACAGGTGTTGGTCACTTCACAAGGGATTGGGAGTGGAGGAGAGCGAATCAGCCTTTATTTTACAGGACTAAAGCATTTTGAAGGAATGAAGGACACCATATTTGTAGAAACAACCAACGATGCTACCGGAAAGGAGATTAATGATCAAATCATCAAGGGACTTAAACAAGGCCTTCTGGCTTATATTGCACAATCACCCATCAGAGATAAAATCCAATATTCTTTACGTAAATCTAACAAGAGTAATAACAACAAGGAGACGGTCATTGACCCTTGGAATTCTTGGGTATTCAATACGAGTATCGGGGGCTATCTATCGGCAGAATCCAATTATAACAACTATAGTCTACGAGGAAACATCAGTGCCAATCGAATTACAAACACACATAAAATCTATTTATGGTCCAATGCAAATTATAGAGCTTCCAACTTCTATACGAGAGACTCTTTCAATACTATCCTGGACAGTCTTACCATCACCTCCTTACGCAACAGTGCAAGTATAGGAGGATCGTACATTTATAGCTTAGCACCGCATTGGTCGATCGGAGTTTTCCCTAATATATCAACCAATTTATTCAACAACTACAAACTATCTATTGAAGCAATTGCAGGGATAGAATACAACTACTTCCTATATCAGGAATCGGATAGAAGACAACTCATCCTCCAATACAAAATAGGGCCTAGATATTTCCATTATGTTGACACGACCATTTATGGCAATATCAAAGAACGACGTTTTCTTCAGTCCATTAGTGCCAATCTCTATCAGAAGCAAAATTGGGGGTCATTAGCCATGGGAGCTAGTTTTAGCAACTATCTGAAGGACATCCATTTGAATAGGCTGGTCTTGTATTCGGAAGTCAACTGGAATATCGTCAAAGGGCTTACCATCGGATTCAATGGGAGTATCTCGTTCATCAGTGACCAAATCAATCTCCCCAAAGATGCTCCCGACATACCGGAAACACTCCTTAGAACACGTCTGTTAGCTACTAACTATTCGCTGTTCGGATACTTCAATATACGGTACACTTTTGGTTCTAAGTACAACAATGTGGTTAATTCTCGTTTTTCATCAGGAGGAGGCCGAACCTATTTTTTCTTCTGAATCCTAACTAGATTACTAACATTTTTGCCCTACACCTTAGAATCAACTTTTGACAAGGCGCTTTGTTGACTGTCTTTTAGCACTCATTAAGTGGACAAAGTACACTCCGGAAGGATATCGACTTAGATGAATAGGTACGGTATGTTGTCCTTTGGAAAAATCTCTGCCAACCAAAACTCCAACTTGCCCACCTAATTCATCAAATAATGAGATGCGCACATATCCACCTTCTGTCTCAAAGCTCAATTGTGCTTCTTCCAATACCGGATTCGGTGTAAGTCTAATCTGGAAAGACTCTATATCGACATGAGGTCCTTCAACTGCAGTAGAGCTACAACCTTTTACGACTGGAATATATTGGAATTCATCGTATAAGATCTCTTTGACATTGTCTTCTGATGCGCCCAACCAATCGATTAATACAGACCCATACACAGACCGGAAATCAAATTGCAACGGAACAGACTCTCCTCGGCGCACATCCTCCCCAATCTCAGGATTCTGACCAAGAATTTGAGGATTTACACAACTCCCAAAAGCGAAAAGAGCTACAGCATCGCCATGATCTGTACCTGCACTTGCATTAGATTTTATCCTTCTTCCAAACTCAGAATAGGTTAATCCCATTACCCTTTCTTCTACTCCCAAAAGGTTGACATCATCCTGAAATGCGCCTATGGCATCAGAGAGTGTTTTCAATAGCACTGCATGACTCCCTTGGGTCACGTCAGCATTATCCACTTGCCCGGAATGCGTATCAAATCCCCCCATGCTGACCACATAAACTTTGGACTTCAATCCTCCGGATATAAGACGCGCCACTGTTTTCAAACTCCTCGCCAGCTGATTATCATCTGGATACTTCGAAGATAGATTATTCCCTTTGTCCATAGCTGCCTGAACCACTGCAGAATAAGCATTAGCTTGCCGTATTGATTCTCTTACATATACGAGCTCAGTTCCATAACAATCCGGTGGAATATTATCCCATTCTCCTTCAAATAACTCTCCATTCTTTCCACCACCGTTGTAAGCGATACTAAAATTGCTTGTCCATCCTTGACAGGTTTCAGAAGCAGTAGAGCCAATCGTTATTGCAAATGGATCTGTATATTGAGCATTGGGGTATCCTTTAGGGTAATCAGGATTATTCAATGATAAATAACGACCTACCCAACCGGTAGTCTCTTGAACATCAGATGCTGATCCTGTCTGCCATATATCAGTGGAACGAAAGTGCGATCGATTTTGATTTGGGTATCCTACCGACTGGATGACATTGAGATATCCATCTTTATATAACGCTTGCATTTCTTGCATTGCTGGATGCAACCCTACTCCATCTTCCAATACCAAAACTTTTGAGTCCGGAATAAGAATATTGGCGCGCGCCTTTGACAAGTTAGCGTATTGATCCAGAGGTATAAGTGTATTGAGGGTATCATTGCCTCCTCTTAGCTGAATCAATACAAGTGCTTTATCATTATCTGCACCAAATCCTCCCCCAAAAGCAGATCGAGTAATTGCAGATACTCCAAGTCCATTGAGCAGGATGGGTAAGGTAACCAGAGAGGTTGACTTAATAAAATTCCTTCTTTTCATTTTTTTAGTTTTTATACTTGACTGACACTAACAGGCACATTTCAATAAAATAGCAGTAATCTCAGTTCTAAAAGTCTTAATCAAGATATCATTCTAGCACTACATGAGCTGGTTCTCAGCCATTCCGAACATGACCTCCATCAAGCTCTCCAATCTACTTAAAACTGCCTTGCGAAGATTTTCATCTTTTGGATTATCTATGAAATTGCCGTACTCTTCTGTCCATTCATAATCCGGCAACCCGGGGATAAGTATATCTGTTTTAAGAAAATCATACTGTTCATCCGTCAATGCAAATGGCATAAACAGCAATGACAATTGGCGTATTAGTGCATTAGGATCTTCCGGATGATCAAATACTGCAATGAGCCCCAGCAGATCCATTCCTGCATTTCTTAACCCTCTCCCCCGTAGCCTTCTTCTAACCAATTGGGAAGTTAAATCATGTCTTTGAGTTAAGGATACCGAACTCAACCAGTAACGATAATACACGGGTTCTTGGTAATAAGCTTGCCATCCTGCAACACTTGGAAGATAAAACGGTCGTTGGTCTAGCCGATTCACAGCCCGTGAAAATGCAAACCAATAGGGATATTTTTCTAATAAGTTGTCAGGCAAATCAACATTTCCGGTTCTAAATAGCATGGCGGTGTAATCTATCGGACTTTTGATCATATTTCCCAAATTACAAGCACTAAAAAAATGCTCACTCTGACAAAGTGCTCTTAAAACCGGTTCAATATGGTAATCACTTTTTCTAAGTATTTGTGCCATAGGTTCAATAACCTCACGCTCTACACTTTCAGAAATATTGGAAGACACATACCATATGTAGAGTTGTCGAGAGATAAACCTGGCAACTTCATCTTGCTCGAATATGATATCTATTACCTTTTTGTATTCTTCTTCCCCAAGGTTAGGTATAGTAGCATTTCCAAAGTGCTCGGATAATTGCTTCGTTCCCGTGTCGTGTTTCCTTTCAGAGAACGTCACTTTGTCATCTCTTCTATTAATGCCCCAACCGGTCAATGCCCTAGCAATTTCTTGAATATCATTTTCAGTATAATTCGTATAATCCCCAGGGCCGATCAACGGTCCCTTCCCTATTGTAAATAGCTCCAACAATTCTCTGGCATAATTTTCATTCGGAGACTTTGCCGTATTTTGATCTCCATTGAGGTAAATCAGCATAGCTGAATTAATGGTTATCTCCTTCATTAATGCCTTAAAATCACCCAATGCATACTTTCTTAACAAAGAGTAATAATCCCATTTAGGATTGGGAGGTGTAATTAATGAAACTACCAAATGATTATGCCAAAAAAGAACAAGTTTCTCGAGTACATTTACGGGTTTATCTAGGTACAGCCCCATTATCCAAGCCTCTAAGGAAGCATTTCTAGCATTCAAAAGCCCATTAATTCTAGGAGTAAATTTCTTCCCTATCCATGTCTCTCCAATTGGTACTTCAGGATCATCCTTAAAGTAATAGTTTATAGGCAACTCCGGTTCAGGCTGAGGAGCAAAAAGCTTTTCTATGGTTTTTTCAAGACCATCCTCCACACTCTGCTTAATTTCAGAATATGTCGGTGCAAAACTCATCCTTCTTAGTAAATGAGCAGCTTGGATCCAGGTCCAATCTCCCGAATAAACAGGTAAACTCTCCGGTCCTGACAGTACACTATCACTTTTAACCGTTGGAGATGGAGCGGCAATGGAATTTCGAGTCATACTAATAGTATTTTGGTGAATTGTATTGAGATGGAAAACTGAGATATTCTCTCATCAAAAGGGTATACGGTAGAGGAAGTGAAACGGTTGGGTTCTTTATAGAATTTTTATTGGGACCAGGGAAATTCTTTATGCAATAAGCACGAGTCTTATTAATCATAAATTCATCCTAGTTTAGGCTCTAAGAAGTAATATGAGACAATTCTTCCTTTTGGCGACAAAGCCCATTAATATTCACTTAAAGCAAATAAACTACACCCATTCTGCAATATGATCATAGTGTGATTTACCCATTCAGCGCGAAGGTATAAAACAATAAAGTTCAACTAGTAAAATCTATCACACACAAGGTATAGTATCTCTAAGTGAATGAAAACACAATCGCCTTAGAATAGCAAAACAAGAAGTAGCGTTTTTTCTACCCGTGAACTATGCATTCGCCTTCGTCCCGTAGTGCATAAGGGAGAAAATAGCAAATTTATAGGCCCCTCACAACAAAGGTGTCCAACGAATGCGGTACTTTTACTCGGTACAACAATACGCTCTAATCAATTAGAAGCGCTCCAGCATGGAGAAGAAATAATTGGACTCTATTTCTGCATTTTCATCACTATCCGAGCCATGTACTGCATTTTGTCCTAAGTCTGTGCCGTATTTAGCTCTCACAGTTCCTTCAGCAGCTTCAGCGGGGTTAGTGGCGCCAATAAAATTTCGAAAATCAGACACCGCATTATCCTTTTCCAAAATCGCTGCCACAATCGGGCCAGAAGTCATAAATTCTACAAGTTCACCGAAAAATGGTCTTTCCTTATGTACAGCATAAAAGCCTCCGGCTTGCGCTTTGGTCAATCTAGTATATTTCATAGCGATAATCTTAAACCCGGCGGCATTGATCATCTGGAGTATATTGCCGATATTTCCCGCTCTAACAGCATCCGGCTTAATCATGGTAAATGTTCTATTTCCTGACATATTTTTAATTTTGTATTATGAAATTGCGCGCAAAGATAATTAAATATTCCCCTTCACAGTTAAGGTTAATAGACTCAATTTTTAGTCCCAGTCCAAAATACCGAACTAGCACAAAAAGGAACAATATTGGATGGGGGTTTGTATAATGAAATTGGAGTACAACTTGAATCTACCCCCAAGGACTAAAAGGAGTATCCTATCTTAAGAAACAGGTATGAGATTACTATTTTTTCACTTCATTCTTAGTCTGAATAGCCCTTTCTTCTCTATTATACACCATTCAGCAAATCATCGTCATAGAATCTTAAATCCTGATCTTTCAACAGCTTGGTATAGTAGACGATTTGTCCGGTATGGTATGAAAAATGCTCCATTACATGCAATAGGATTTTCAATACCGTCATTTCATAACATTGGACAGAGCGTATTTCCATAAGTTGGGAAGCTTTAACCTTCCCCAACACTTTAGCCATCTCCTCAGATAATGCAAGGAGTTGACTTTCAAGTTGTGCTGCCGTTACCCCCTCTCTACATTCAAATTCGGATCTCCGATGGCGGATATCTTCTACCCCTCCAATTCCCGCTGAGATATATTGCTTCGCATTGCCTATCAGATGCAGAATGAGATTAGCTATGCTATTGCAATTGGCACAAGGTTTTTGCCAGATTAGATTGTCATCTAGCTCATGCAAACAACGTATTATTCTAGGAATAGATTCTTCGCGCACAAATTGGTTAAACCCACTAACCAATTCATTTTTAAGTTTATCTTCATAGGTCATATAGCAACATCTTATTGTGAACAAATTCCACCCGTATTACCTAAAAAATAACAATACTAGGCACTATCCTTCAGCAATTCACAGACGAGCAGTTTTTTTTATAACTCCCATCAAGGTCCGAAGTTAACCCCGGAGCAAGTCCAATCACAGGTAAGAGCGACGCGGCTCCCCACCCTTGCTGTAGAAAATTTGTAATATACATATTTTTTATATGTATGATTAATTTGTAAGCATATAAAAATAAATAATATACACAAAAGTACTAATATTACCTCATTTTGAACCTATATAAAGTCGGATATACGCTCCTCACGAGTTAACCAATCACTTTCAAATTACTTGCATTTATCATGCACTATTCTCCCAATAAAACTGCTTGACATAGGGGAAATACTTCGACGAACGACATAATAATGTAAACATTGAACCTATATTCCTGTTTTATTTAAACCCTTGTATAAAAACAGGGTCTAAATATAGACTACTCTTAACAAATCTACCGGAAAGACTTTTCATATTATTTGAAATACCTATCTTTGTAACCAATTAAAATCAATCATCATGATAAATTTATTCTCATTGCCGGGCGGAACAGAATTTTTTCTTATATTCTTCGTCGTATTACTTCTGTTCGGAGGTAAAAAAATTCCGGAATTAGCCAAAGGCTTAGGAAAAGGCATACGCGAGTTTAATAATGCACGTGCTTCTATAGAAACGGAAATCAAATCCGGCATGAAAGAAGTAGAAGAAAAATCCAGCGCTTCAACGCCCAAAGAAGAAAAAGCCTCTTAAGGGAAGTTATTACGATTGTTGCTATATGAAATATTTGTAAGCAACGCATGCTTACAATACGGAAAGAAGGGTTCTAGCTTTCCATTGGGTCTCGTCCCATTCTTTTTCCGGAATAGAGGCAGAAGTTATCCCACCACCGACATAAATCAAGGCCTCCTTTTTAAGCATTTGCATACATCTCAAAGTAACATAAAGGTGAATCTCCTTCCCTACTGGACCTGAACATCCGGTATAATAAGACCTATCATAAGGTTCTAAAGAACTTATAGTTCTGTATGCTTCCATTGGCGGTAAACCACACACCGCCGGTGTCGGATGAAGTAGGTTGACGAGTTTGTACAAGTAATCCATTCTATTGTATGAAAAGCGGGTTTGTATATGTTCGACGCTACCTGCATGAACAGTATGGGCTTTCCCAACCTTCAATCCCTCCACTGCTCCCTCTAGTATACCGCCGATATAATCTACAACCAACTGTTGCTCTTCTATCTCCTTTTCTTTCCATGCTGTAAAATTGCTTTTTATCCAAGGTCGTGTACCTGCAAGGGCAACGGTCTCTAAACGACCTGAATCGAGCTCCCGAATTAAGGGCTCAGGGGATGCTCCCATCCAAGTGCCTGTCTCCGGGGTGTGCCAAAAAAATACAAATGCATCCGGATAATATTCACAAAGACGTCGGTAATAAACATTCGTGTTTTCGGGAGGGGCAGGGACCAATAAGGGTCTAGATAGAATCACCTTAGGAAACTCCGAGCTCAACAATTCGATTCCTGCATTTATCATCTTCAGGTAATCTATTTTTTCCATCGTCCTAATCCTTTGTTCAGACGAGGGAAAAAACCGCCAGAGGGGGTTTATGTACTGCTCATCTGCCGGGATAAAATAAGATTTCTCCTCCTTTCTAAAAGGCATCACCACATATCCATCTCTATGGAAATCTTGAGCATCTAGCTCGACAGGTCCATTGGAAGCCGACCGATAGAGCACCGTCTCCTTCCTGCCGGGAAGTCTAAAAACCGCAAACCTATCACCATTTGAAAACTCCAGCATTCCTTTTATTTTTCAAGTAATTTAGCGGTCTCCTTTCTACTTATTTTACCGGTCAAAGTCCGTACAAATTTTGGTATGAAATGGCAGGACTTTACCATTTCATACCGACTGAGTATAGCCCGCATTGACGCATTTAGCTCAAGAATATCTGGTTCATCCATCATTCCCTCCAGAATCAAAACGCATTTTTCTCCAAGACGTTCATCCGGAACACCCATCACAAAGAATGGTCTTTTGATCAAAGGCTGAAGTTTGTGCTCTATTTGTTCGGGGTAGAGCTTGATGCCTCCAGAATTGATGACATTATCGATACGCCCCTTCCAAATAAACTGCTGTGAATTCAATAGTTCGACAATGTCATTAGTATATAGTGGAGGCAACTCTAACATTGGGGCATGAACGATTAAACAACTCCTTTCATCCTTGTAAAATTGAATACCGGGTAGGGCTTGGAAATATGATTCTCCTATTTTTCTCATCGCAATATGGCTTGCGGTCTCCGTCATACCGTAAGTATGGAAAATATGAACCTTACGCTGAGTCAGCAACAATTTCTCCAATTGAGGGGGAATTACTCCTCCCCCAAGAATAAGTGTTTGTATAGGAATAGACTGCTTAGCATCAGTTAGTAAATGGTGAATCTGCATAGGGGTCATCGCTGCAAAATCAACATGGAAGAATAGCGAGGGGATCGAACGGGGCTCCATACAATAAAGCTCCCACCCATTGCAATAAGCTCTAACGATCATCATCATTCCGGCGATATATCGAGCGGGCAGACAAAGGAGGGCACTATTGCCAGATTGAAGCGCTAAGAATTTTGCAGTCATTTGAGCAGACTGGATCATCGTTTTTTTATTCAGTCTTATAGACTTCGGAGTACCGGTACTTCCGGAAGTGTTTAGTTCAATATATTCAGAGTCATCCATCCAATCACTTAGAAAATCAAGCACGTCTATCTCCCATTGTGAAGAATGCGATGGGTCTTCTTCTAAGAGATTCTTGAGGTCTTCATGAGAAGAGTACGCCCTACCCTTCCACATCAATCTAAATGAATTATGTGGTGCAATCATTAACTTAGCTTTTGCAGGTCAAAAGTACTAATATTTAGCCCAAACCAAGCAACAGAATTCACTTTTAGGTGCATTCAGGCCGGTGAAATAGATATAGGTCTGTGGAAGAATGGTAGGATATAATACCTCGTAGGAGTGGAGTGGTTACTTTCTAACCCCATATGAGTTGTAATAGAAAAACAGTGTATTCCTAAATGAAGATAACTATTAAGTATTTAAAAAGAATAAATGAGGACCTGGTAGAATAAACCCCTAACTGGATTGGGGGCAAATAAGTACTCGACATATTATTATCTCTCTTCTACAATACTACATTAACTCTAGATTTTGGAGCAAATAGATGCTTCTGAGGAATACCTCAGTTTCTCTCTATTTAAATTAGGGATTTCAAATCAGTCTATTAGGCAAAAAAAAGGCCGGAAAAACCGGCCTTTATCTCTTCAAAACTAGAAAGTAAATTACTTCCCATCACCGCATTTTCCTTTTTTGGCATCTTTACCGTCACCGCATTTTCCTTCACCGCATTTTCCCTCACCGCATTTTCCATCTTTCCCCATCATTTTTTCAGCGGACTCTTTCATTGTTTCAGCGCCGGCTTTTACAGCGTCGCCAGTAGCTTCTGCCGCATTAGCAGCAGCATTCCCAGTAGCAGCAGCAGCAGCTTTTACAGCATCTGCAGTTGCATTTGCAGCATCTTTAGTTGTTTCGGAAACCTTTTCAGCGGCTTCCTCTGCTTTTTCTTTAGCACTGTCACATGAAGTAAACAAAGTACCTGTACTCAACAACAAAGACAATGCAAAAAATAATGTTTTTAATTTCATAATTAGTGGTTTAAATAGATTAATAAGGGCAAATGTATTACAATTTCTTGAATATCTCTTAACATTTTCTTAACTATTTGAAGATTGTAAAAAACAAGGCCATTCACATCTAGGTTCCACCCTCTCTCCATGAGGAATTAGACGGAATAATATTAATTGATGAAGACAAGTATATTGCAGATTAAATTTGGTGTGGCATTCGCCATCTTAGAAATAGGACAGAAATCAGGTGTCTAGCTAAAACATTGTATTTAAAGATATTGACAATTTCACTTATGGATAATAATTCGTAGAAATAATAGCTTGCAAAGAAGCACTTAATACTTGTTTTAAAAAAAACATGCATTTATCAAATAAAAGACACATCTGTATTTTGCTGATATAAACATTATATCTACTTTTGGTCTTGATTCTTAATCATGAATTCATAAAATAAATGATATGGAAAACCCCAATGCAGTCGTCTCACCGGACGAACGACCACAAGAGAAGGTCAAGCCCTTGAATCATGTCATCATTAGATTTGTCGGTGACTCAGGTGATGGGATGCAATTGACCGGAACTCAATTTTCAGATACCTCAGCATTGCTTGGCAATGATGTATCTACCTTCCCAAATTACCCAGCAGAGATTAGAGCACCTCAAGGAAGTGTCTACGGGGTATCGGGGTTTCAAGTGCACATAGGGCAAACAGAAATACACACACCGGGGGATGAAGTAGATGTGTTAGTAGCGATGAACCCTGCGGCGCTTAAAACCAATCTTTCTTCTGTCTCCAAGGGAAAAACACTCATTATCGACACAGATGCTTTTGTTAAGAAAAATTTGGCTAAAGCAGGCTATACTTCCAACCCACTGGAGGATGATTCGCTCGAAAGCTATCGGGTAATCGCTGCACCCATTACCCAATTAACCAAGGAAAGTATCTTAGACTTAGGCTTGGATAACAAGAGCATGAACCGCAGTAAAAACATGTTTGCGTTAGGGATGGTGTACTGGATGTTCAGCCGTCCAATGGAACATACACTAAATTTTTTAAAGAAGAAATTTGCTAAAAAGCCCTTAATAGTAGAAGCTAATACTCGTGTTATTAAAGCGGGATACAACTATGCCGAGACCTTAGAGTTGCTTCCCAATGCTTTCACTGTATTGCCAGCAAAAATGGAACCGGGAACCTATCGCATCATTATGGGTAACACGGCAACCGCCTGGGGATTTCTTGCTGCAATGAATAATTCGGGAAGAGAACTTTTCTTAGGTTCTTATCCCATCACTCCTGCATCCGACATTCTTCATGAGCTTTCAAAACATACTCACATGGGGATTAAAGTTTTTCAGGCGGAAGATGAGATTGCTGGTATTTCTTCGGCAATTGGGGCCTCCTTTGCAGGAGATCTAGCGATCACAACGACCTCCGGACCAGGACTTGCCTTGAAAACAGAAGCTGCAGGATTAGCGGTCATGACCGAACTCCCCATCGTAATAGTAAATGTTCAAAGAGGAGGGCCTTCAACAGGACTACCCACAAAAACAGAGCAATCAGATTTATTGCAAGCACTTTATGGCCGCAATGGTGATAGTCCCCTTGTGGTCCTTGCAGCCAGCACCCCTTCCAACACCTTCAACTTCGCCTACATGGCATCTAAAATAGCGTTGGAGCACATGACTCCGGTGATTCTATTGACCGATGGCTACTTGGCCAATGGCTCAGAACCCTGGAAAATCCCGGACATTTCAAAACTCCCGGCTATCGATCCTCATTTTGCCAAGCTTCATGATAAAAATTGGGAACCTTATAAAAGGGACAAAGAGACTTTAGCAAGGGAATGGGCTATACCTGGGATGAAAGGACTAGAACATCGAATCGGGGGATTAGAAAAGCAAGATGTTACAGGCAATGTGTCCTATGACCCTCAAAATCATGAACTCATGACCCGCCTTAGAAGAGAAAAAGTAGAACGTGTCGCAGACATCATCCCTCCTCTAACAGTGGATGGTGCTCAAGAAGGAGATTTGCTTGTCGTAGGATGGGGAGGTACTTATGGTAGCCTTTTTAGTTCTGTTAAATATCTACATGAGACAGGATATTCCATAGGATTAGCCCATTTTAATTATATAAACCCAATGCCTAAAAACACAGCTGAGGTATTTGGCAAATTTAAAAAGATCATTGTGGCTGAATTGAACACCGGTCAATTCCATTTGGTCTTACAGGCTAAATTTCCAGAGCATAAGTTTTTAAAATTCAACAAAATTCAAGGACTCCCATTTACAGTACTGGAACTCACAGAAAAATTCAAACAACTACTTACTAACCAATAGAAAAAACACAATCATGTCTGAAAATACAACAGTTTATACCTACAAAGATTTTGCCTCAGACCAGGAAGTAAGGTGGTGTCCGGGTTGTGATGATTATGTAATACTTCGCGCAGTCGAAAAGGCGTTGCCTCAGATAGGCAAGAAAAAAGAAGATATTGCATTTATCTCAGGGATTGGGTGTTCCTCCCGATTTCCATATTATGTAGACACCTATGGTATGCACAGCATCCACGGCCGTGCACCTGCAATCGCTTCAGGAACAAAGTTGGCCAATCCGGATTTAAGTGTCTGGGTAATTACGGGAGATGGAGATTCTCTTGCCATTGGAGGCAACCATTTCATACATGTTTTGAGGAGGAATATTGATCTAAACATCATCCTTTTCAATAACGAAATATACGGATTAACGAAAGGTCAGTTTTCCCCAACAACAGAACTTGGCCTCAAGACCAAGTCTTCTCCTTATGGCAATACACAAGCTCCGTTTCATGTCGGAAGTTTAGCCTTAGGAGCCAATGCTTCATTTTTTGCTCGTGTCCCGGGGAATAATCCTAAGGCAATGACTGAAGTATTTGTTGAAGCCGAGAAACACAAAGGAACTTCACTCATCGAAGTATTACAAAATTGTGTCATTTTCAATGATGGGGTTTTTGATGATATCACAGACAAAAAGGTTAGAGCTGAGTCTCAAGTGTGGGTAAAACACGGTGAACCTATGATCTTCGGTGCAGAGAATGATAAAGGACTTGTCTTAAAAGACGGTCATATCGAAGTGGCTAAGTTGGGAGAAAATGGAGTTACTGAAGCAGACATTATGGTACACGACGCACATAAAGAAGATCCGGTCTTGCATTTTATGCTCTCGAGGTTGCGGCACCCTATGGTCATGGGGGTTATTAGAAGTGTACGGCGATCTACTTATGGAGAAAACTTCAGTAACCAAGTCAAGCAAGTGCAGGAGAAGGCAAAGTACCATGATGTTCAAACGCTTCTCAACTCCGGAGATACTTATACCATATCAGATAACTAGTAAATCGCCATAGCATGGGAAATGAAGCCATCATAGTATTTCTAATTGCAGGGTTTATCTTTGTTTTTGGTGCTGTGCTCTTTTCTAAATTAATATCACCAAAATGGGATACCCCACGCAAATGGGATCCATACGAATGTGGAGTAGAGACCATTGGCAAAAACTGGATTCAATTCAAAGCGCATTATTACCTCATCGCACTATTATTTTTGATATTTGATGTTGAAGTAGTATTTTTGATACCATGGGCAGTAGTATTCAAAAAGTTGGATTCTGTAGCTCCTTTTATTGAGATTGTACTCTTTTTTATCGTTTTAGGACTCGGACTTTTATATGCTTTGCGCAAGAAGGCTATTGATTGGGATTAATTCTTGCCCTGTTTAAAGTCAAACAGCTAAAGATAGAGTTTAAGTTTGAGGCTTGTGAAGGATGTGAAATGATAAACAATTGGCGTAATTTATCTAAATACTACATTGGAATAAAAGCAAATATACAGCTGTTGTCGAGTAAGACACTGAGTTGATAGGGACAAGCTGCTATTAATACATAGTCGCCAAACCTTGCTAACTTTTAACAAAAGACCTATAAACATGTCAAAAGAAAAAGACACTAAATTTCCCGGGCAAATCATTCCAGCTGGAAATGGGGGAAATATCATAGTCGGAACTTTGGATAAGCTCATTAGCTGGGGTCGGGCGAATTCTCTCTGGCCTTTGTATTTTGGAACGAGTTGTTGCGCCATTGAGATGATGCAAACAGGAGCAGCAAGACATGATTGGTCACGTTTTGGGATGGAAGTAGCGCGTCCGACTCCACGACAAGCAGATGTTATTATATTAGCAGGAACAATTACAAACAAAATGGCGCCCGTGTTGCGCAGGTTGTACGACCAAATGGCCGAACCGAAATACGTATTGGCCATGGGTGCATGTGCGATTTCAGGGGGTCCCTTTTATTACAATGCTTATTCAGTCGTCAGAGGAGCAGATCATGTTGTTCCGGTCGATGTATATGTCCCCGGATGTCCCCCCAGGCCGGAAGCCCTTCTCAACGGAATGATTCAATTGCAAAATAAGATCAGACAAGAGCGCACTCATGCACCGACGCATATCAATCCCATAGATGGTTTTGATGAAGGTAAACCCATAAAATAACGCAAGATGTTGGACAATGCAGCTATAAAAAACATAATTCTCAACCAATTTGAAGGGTTGACCTTTCAGGAGGAGGATTCCCCTTTTCTCAATGTTTGGATACCACCGGTACAATTGAAAGAGTTTGGACGATTCTTAAGGGATAACCGTGAGCTTAATTTTGATTTTCTATTTTGTGTGACGGGTGTTGATTGGCCAAAAGAGGCTACGCTTGAAGTGGTCTACCATTTGCGTTCTGTCCAACATGGACACCAGATGGTATTCCGATGTAAAACAGGCTCAAGAGACCATCCTGAATTGGATTCACTCTCTGAAGTTTGGCCTACTGCCCATCTTCACGAGAGAGAGATCTATGATTTATTTGGGATAAAATTTAAAGGACATTCTAACCTCAAGAGGTTATTCTTAGATGAAAACTGGGAGGGACACCCCCTTCTCAAGGACTATGAAGATAAAGTCAATTTGATTGTCAAATAATATTCGAATACTATGAAATCCGGAACCCTTTTCGACCCCATCGAGCAAGATCTACATACCGACGAGTATAAGATTAATATGGGACCTCAACATCCGGCAACACACGGAGTGCTTAGATTAATCCTTACTATAGATGGAGAGGTAATCAAACATGTAGAACCGGATCTCGGGTATATTCACCGATCCATTGAAAAAATATGTGAACGGGATAACTACAGGCAAATCGTTCATCTCACGGACAGAATGGATTACCTTTCTTCTCACATTAACAATGAAGCCGTCTGTCTATTGATAGAAAATGCATTGGAGATAGAAGTATCGGATAGGGTTAAAGTCATACGCACGATTATAGCTGAGTTGACTAGAATCTCTTCTCATTTACTTTGGTGGGGGGTCATGGGCATGGATGTCGGGGCTTTAACGACCTTTATGTACGGTTTCCGTGAAAGGGAGATGATCAACGATATATTTGAAAATACTTGTGGAGCCCGACTTACGATGAATTACAATGTCCCCGGAGGCCTCATGTGGGATATTTATAAAGATTTTGTCAAGGACACCAAGGCTTTTCTACGACATTTTGTGACTAAACTCAAAGAGTATAATGACCTCCTTACGGACAATGTCATCTTTAGAAAACGGACAGAAGGTGTCGGAATACTCTCTAAAGAAACAGCTATCAGTTATGGTGTTACCGGACCTACTTTACGCGGATCAGGAGTCTCTTGCGATATTAGAAAGCTATTTCCCTATAGCGCATATGACAAGGTGCAATTTGATGAAATACTAATGAAGGGAGGAGATACTTTTGATAGATACCTTGTACGTATGAAAGAGATGGAACAATCGGTATCTATTATCGAACAACTCATTGATAATATACCGGAAGGAAGCATACTCGAAAAAACTCGTGCCGTCATTAAGTTACCTCCAGGCGAATTTTACCAACGAGTAGAGACCGCGCGAGGTGAGCTAGGCGTATATGTTATAAGTGACGGAAAAAAGAGTCCATACCGTATGAAATTCAGATCCCCCGGATTTTCAAATCTATCCGTCATAAATGAAATAGCTGTCGGACATAAAATTGGTGACTTTGTCGCTATTATTTCGACATTGGACCTTGTAATCCCTGATATAGACAGATAAATTCTAAACTAATAAATCTAGAGTAGATGCACGGCACAGAACGATTTACAGCTACGGTTCATGAGTGGTTACTCAGTATTTTTACTGCGGGTACAACCCATTTTGTAGAGATGGTATTAATCGGTTTGGCATATTTGGGATTCTTTGCCATTGCCGGATTGGCTTTAGTCTATCTGGAGCGTAGAATCGCTGCCTTTTTTCAGGTGCGGTTAGGTCCTAATCGCGTCGGTCCCCAAGGCATGTTTCAGACTTTAGCTGATGCGTTGAAACTAGTAGCCAAGGAACCTATTGGCACAAAAAAAGCGGATAGCTTTCTTTATAGCCTCGCGCCCTATTTTTTAATTATAAGTTCACTAATGGCTATCTCGGTAATACCTATGGGAGCTGGATTTAGTGGTTTTGATATAGATGTTGGCGTTTTTTTTCTTATTGCAGTGTCCTCTATAGGAGTATTGGGAATATTGATTGCAGGATGGGGTAGCTACAATAAATATGCTTTGATTGGTGCGCTGAGGAGCGGAGCACAAATGATTAGTTATGAGCTTTCCGTCGGACTTTCACTCTTGACGATGATACTGCTTGTCGGCTCCCTGCGCTTTTCTGATATTGTACAATCCCAATCAGATTACTGGCTTATCTTCAAAGGCCATATCCCTGCTTTGATCGCTTTTATCATTTTTATCATCTCGGGAACGGCAGAATCTAACCGCACACCATTTGACTTGGTAGAAGCAGAATCAGAGTTAGGAGCCGGTTTTCATTCCGAATACTCCGGAATCCAATTTGCATTCTTTTTTCTAAGTGAATTTATTAATATGTTTATCATTTCGGCAGTAGCTGCCACTGTATTTTGGGGAGGCTGGATGCCCTTGCACTTAGGAGGATTTAGTGGTTTTAATCAGACAATGGATTACATCCCCGGCCCAATATGGTTTCTAGGGAAGACGGGTGTAATCATCTTTTTAATGATGTGGTTTAGATGGACATTTCCCCGACTTAGAATTGACCAATTAATGAAGCTAGAGTGGAAGTATTTACTACCTTTAAATTTAATTAATATACTCATCATGGCCTTTGTTGTATGGATGGGCTGGCATTTATAAAAACAGAATAATATGGGATATTTCTCGGATATTTATAAAGGTTTTAAAACCCTCCTGACCGGAATGCGGGTTACAGGAAAATACTTTTTCAATGCCCGAAAGGAAATTATAACTCAACAATATCCGGACAATCGCTCCACTTTGACATTCCCCGAAAGATTCCGAGGACGGGTCTATATGCCCCATAATGAAAACAATGAACATCGATGCACAGGGTGTCAAGCTTGTGAAATAGCCTGTCCGAATGGTTCTATAGAAATCGTATGGGACCGAATCCTCAATCCCGATACCGGTAAAAAGAAAAAAACCATTGACAAACATATTTATCACTTATCTATGTGTACCATGTGCAATCTGTGCATCATCGCATGCCCGACAGATGCGATAAAAATGTCTCATGAATTTGAGCTAGCAGCTTTTGATCGTGCAGATCTAACCATGGTACTCAATCAACCCGGCTCTAAATTGATGGACGGTGTAGAAGACTAAAACATAGCAATATGACTGAACGAATTATTTTTTACATTTTAGCATTTATCATGATTGTATTAAGCTTAATGAGCGTTACGACCACAAAAATCGTTCGAGCGGCCATTTATCTGCTTGGTGTCTTAATGGGAACAGCAGGATTATTTTTTCTCTTCAATCTCAACTTTCTCGGCGCCATCCAGCTCACGGTTTATGCGGGGGGAATAATGGTTCTCATTGTCATAGCCATTTTACTGACTCACAATGTGGGATTTGGCCTCCCGATGCCGGATAGGCGGCATATGCTTTTAGGATGGTTTGCTGCTGCAGTAGGAATTACAGTCGCCTTTCTGGAGTTTACACGCCATATTTTTGTTATTGGAACTGAGAACCTAGATGATAGAGTTGCCAAAATTGGAGCGGACATGCTTCATTATGGCGAAGGGGGATTTGTCCTACCTTTTGAGGTGATTTCTATTTTACTCCTAACAGGGATTATTGCAGCCATTGTTATTGCTAAAGGGGGAATACCTCATAAGAGACCTACCCCGCCTTCCTCGAAACAATCTTAACCTTTCAATCAAAAATATTACTATGGATTCAGGAATACAAATTAGCGACATTTTAATTGTTACCGCTATCATGTTTTTTATTGGGGTTTATGGATTTGTTACAAGAAAGAATCTCATCGCAGTAATGATGGCTTTGGAACTTATTATCAATGCAGCAGCGATAAACTTTATCATGATTAATAAACTGGTCTTTAAGACGAATTTACACGGAGTATTTTTTGGGCTTTTTATTATAGCTGTAGCTGCCGTTGAAGTTGCCATCGGACTGGTCATTATTCTTAATTTGTACAGGTTAAGAGACTCTATTGATCCTGAAGAGATCACAACTCTAAAACATTAAAACGAAAGACTATGAATTGGAGCTATACGATATGGATACCTCTTTTGCCTTTGCTATCCTTTGTGATCAATGGTCTTTTCTACGGACGTATGCCTAAGAAAATGTCCGGATGGTTGGGGACAAGCGCGCTTGGCATTTCTACCCTACTCTCTTGGGTGACGGCCTGGAAATATTTTTTTAATACCCCACACCAAGGTCCTTATGAGGATATAACAGCATGGCATACTACCTGGATGCATTTAACCGATCGGTTCACTATTGATTTGGGCATTTATCTGGATCCCATCTCAATTATGATGCTGATCGTTGTCACAACGGTTTCGTTCTTAGTTCACTTGTACAGTATTGGATATATGGCAACTGAAGAGGGAAGAAATCGATATTTTGCTTGGTTAGGTTTATTTAGTTTTTCGATGCTAGGGCTCGTACTTGCTCCCAACTTGATTCAGACTTATATGTTTTGGGAATTGGTAGGGGTATCCTCCTTCTTGTTGATCGGATATTACTACGATAAGCCATCAGCGGTGAAGGCTGCCCTTAAGGCATTTATAGTAACGAGATTTGCAGATGGTTTTTTCTTAATTGGCATTTTGCTATACTCTTACTATTCAGGCAGCTTCTTATTTGAGGACATCAATAACATCCCTGCGATTTTGGAATCCAATGGATCTTTACCTGTCTTTATGGGCCTTTCCGCATTGACATGGGGATTATTGCTTATTTTCATAGGAGGAGCTGGGAAATCGGCCATGTTCCCCCTTCACATTTGGTTGCCCGACGCCATGGAAGGCCCTACACCTGTTTCTGCACTGATACATGCAGCTACAATGGTTGTCGCAGGGGTATATCTTGTCGCTAGGCTGTTTCCTGCATTTCATGCATCGGATCATGGATTTGCATTACAAATAGTAGCTATTGTCGGGACCTTTTCGAGTTTGTTTGCAGCAATCATAGCTATGACACAAATGGATATCAAACGCGTATTGGCTTTCTCTACTATGTCTCAAATAGGATATATGATGACCGGATTAGGGGTTTCGGGTATAGGAGAAGAAGGACTGGGATATACCGCATCCATGTTTCACCTCTTTACACATGCTGCATTCAAAGCCCTCCTATTCTTAGGTGCAGGAGCTTTAATTCATGCAGTACATTCCAATTCTCTGAAGGACATGGGAAGTCTTCGGAAATACATGCCTATCTCCCATATTACCTTCCTGATAGCATGTTTAGCTATTTCGGGCATTCCCCCATTTGCCGGTTTTTTCAGTAAGGATTTGATTTTGGAAGCGGCCTTCGAAAAAAACAAATTGATCTATGCAGTAGGCTGGATAACCGCCGGGTTAACTGCGTTTTATATGTTTCGTATCTATTTCATGGCTTTTTGGGGGGAAGATAAAGTCTATGCACACAAACCACATGATCCGGGGATAACCATGACCCTTCCACTCATTGTCTTAGCGATCGCAAGTGCATTGGCAGGCTGGTTACCCTTTAATGAGTGGGTAACAAGCAATCATGAGACCTTACATACACATTTTAACATTGGTTCTGCAGCTGCCTCAGTGGCTATTGGCCTGGTTGGAATTATTATCGCATATATCCTTTACAAAAATCCATCCATGACCCCTCAAAAAATGTCTAACCGATTAGGAGTAGTCTACCAAACAGTAAAGAATAAATTTTATGTCGATGAATTCTACGAAGGAGTAACCCAGCAAGTTATCCTAAAACGTATCGCGACACCCATCGCTTGGTTTGATAGACATATTGTAGATGGGACCATGAATTTAATAGGCAACACAACCGTCAGAATATCTAGTATTATTAAAGGGATTCAATCAGGGGATTTTCAGGTATATGCCTTTGGTATTCTTATCGCAGTCATCGGCTTATTGGTGTGGCTCAACTATTTCATACAATAATAATATACTGCAATACGACTGAATTAAAAAATATAATATCAAAATGGATCGATTAACTATTCTCATCATTATACCCGTTTTAACCGTACTTGCATTAATATTTTCCACTAAACGGAAATCGTATCGGGTAATTGCAGCAATTGGCATGAGTATTCAGACCCTGTACAGTATTTATCTGCTGTTGGAATATTTATCTATTCGTCAGGCTGGCAATACATCAGAAATGGTCTTTACCCGTTCTATTATATGGTTTAAGCCATGGAATATCAGGTATGAAATAGGGGTAGATGGAATCGCTGTTGCTATGATTTTATTGACTTCTATTGTAACGGTTTCAGGGGTATTCGTCTCGTGGCGCATTAAGGATTTGCCCAAAGAATTTTTTGTATCCCTATTGGTGCTAGCAACCGGAGTTTTTGGATTTTTTATATCCTTAGACTTATTTACAATGTTTTTATTTTATGAATTAGCGGTCATCCCAATGTATTTATTAATTGGAATATGGGGCAGTGGTCCCCGAGAGTATGCTGCTATGAAATTAACCTTGATGTTGATGGGGGCCTCAGCATTGCTGCTCGTAGGGATCCTGGGGTTGTATATGCATTCCCCTCTTATTGAAGGACAACATACCTTTAGCATACAGGCCATTGCTCATTCCCCTATGGCATTGAGCGATCAATTATTCTTTTTTCCTTTTGTATTTATTGGATTTGGTGTGTTGGGGGCACTTTTTCCTTTTCATACCTGGTCGCCGGATGGTCATGCTTCTGCCCCTACTGCAGTATCCATGCTGCATGCAGGAGTATTGATGAAAATGGGAGGATACGGTGTATTTCGAGTAGCCTTATACCTTATGCCTGAAGCAGCCCACGAAATGAGTTGGTTCTTTTTGATCCTTGCCGGTGGTAGTATCATGTATGGTGCTTTTGGCGCCTTACGTCAGACTGACCTCAAATATATCAATGCGTATTCTTCGGTCAGTCACTTGGCTTTAGTGCTATTTGCTCTTTTGATGATGGATGCTGTATCTTGGACGGGTTCCGTCTTGCAGATGATCTCCCATGGCTTAATCACTGCCTTATTCTTTGCCCTAATCGGTATGATATACGAACGAACACATACCAGAGATGTCACAAAGATGGGTGGGTTGATGAAAGTTATACCTTTCATTGCTATGATGTATGTAATGGTAGGGATGGCATCCTTAGGTCTTCCGGGGATGAGTGGATTTGCTGCAGAGCTTACGATTTTTGTAGGTGCTTTTCAGCATTCAGGCGTATTAGAACGTGTATTTACAGTTATTGCTGTTCTATCCATCGTAGTTACAGCCGTATACATCCTCAGAGTAGTCGGCAAAATGCTTATGGGACCGATTAAAACCGAGTCTTTTTATCATATGGATAAAGCGAGGTGGTATGAAAAAACTGCAGCCATCCTATTGTTAGCCTGTATCCTTGGCATAGGAATATTTCCCAATTGGCTTTACAAATTAATTCGTGAAAGTGTAGAACCTATGATAAAACTTATCCAATAATCGCAAAAAACTTCCCTTAAGCGAAAGTGTAAATAAAGAAAGAAGAAGAATTATGACCTGGATCGATACCATAACCCTCATGCGCAACGAATGGAGTATCTTAATAATATTCCTATTGCTTCTAGCTACTGAGATACTCCTAGATGATCGACGACAACACCAACTTATACCCCTCGCAATCGGACTGTTTGCTGTCCACACCATAGGAAGTTTTTTTCCAGGCAAAGCCGGGGAATTATTTGGCGGGATGTATCGCACCAATGATTTGCTGCATTTTATGAAAGCTATCTTAAATACGGCTGTATTAATAATTTTGTTTCAATCCTATCATTGGGTCAAAACTGAATTAGCTCCCCATGGCAGGGCCGGGGCCTTCTACTTGCTATTGTTTGCCGTATTAAGTGGAATGTATTTTTTGATTTCATCCGGTGATTTTATTATGTTTTTTATAGGGTTTGAACTATCGACTCTGCCGGTCGCTGCACTCACCGCATTTCATCTAAAAGAGATACGTTCGACGGAGGCCGGAATCAAGCTTATCCTTCTAGCTGGATTAGCCTCAGGCATAATGTTGTATGGGATTTCCTTAATGTATGCCGTAACGGGCAATCTGTATTTTGCGGATTTTTTGGTCAATACGGATCATGAAACCTTATTAATTTTTGGATTAGTACTATTTTTATCCGGCCTGGCCTTTAAGATATCTTTGGTCCCCTTTCACTTTTGGGCACCGGATGTCTATGAAGGAGCACCCATTGCGGTAACTTCCTTTTTGTCCGTGGTATCCAAAGCAGCCGCTGTATTTATCTTACTTATCCTACTTTTATCGGTTCTACCGGAATTATCAGAAATTTGGAAAATGATCTTATACATACTTTCGGTTTTGACAATGACGGTTGGAAATCTATTTGCATTGCGCCAAACGAATATGAAGCGTTTCCTTGCCTTCTCTTCTATCGCACAAGCGGGATTTATCCTTCTGGGAATTTTAGCTTCTGAAGCCGTTGGCGCCTCTACAGTAGTCTATTTTATCCTCATTTATGTATTTACCAATTTAGCCGCTTTCGGTGTCGTTCAGGCGATCAAAGATGCCACAGGCAAAGAAGAGATGGTGGATTATACAGGTTTGTACCGAACGAATCCCAGATTGAGTTTGGTAATGGTGCTGGCCTTGTTTTCCTTGGCTGGAATTCCCCCAATGGCCGGTTTTTTTGGAAAGTTCTTTCTATTTTTAGCCGCAGCGGGAAAAGGGTACTACACCTTGGTACTAATAGCCGTCATAAATGTAACGATTTCATTATACTATTATTTACTGCCGGTTCGAGCCATGCTATTGAGGACAAGCGATGCACCGTTAGCGCACATCCGTTCCGGATCTATGATGAGAATCGGCCTTATCTTGTGTGTAGTTGGAATATTGATATTGGGGATGTATAGTCCATTGTATGATTATATACTGAGCTTGACAAATGAATGGTTGCAGTAATTTTTAAGGTATGAAATGGTTGCACTTTATTACATTTGTTCACTATTAATAATTGATTATTGAGTCATTATGAAATTGCTGCAACATGAACAACATGGTACTATATTGACATTTTACAATCCATTCTAAGGAATAAGACAATCATTCATGTTCGTTTTATATTGTAAACCTAAATCTTATAACATCACAAATAAATCAATGCGATGACAATTCAAGCTAAGCACCAATTTGGAGAGATCGACGGAACAAGGGTAACTTTTGTAGAAAAAAAGGTAGATTCTGAACGAAAAGAGTTTTTAATGGCACTCTTAGAACACAATGGTTTTGAAGTGGTCATCAAAGAAGAGCCTATTAAGAAGGAGGGGGATCCACAATTATATACAGTGGCAGTTACGGATATGGTCTTCAATCCCGTAATTTGGATTTATCAAAGAAGAATGCGCACTCCCGATGGAAAAATAGTTACACCCGCGTATTGGGAGCAAAGGGCAGAAGATACAAAACCTCAATATTGGGAAGAAAAAACGCCTAAAGAGCCGATAAAATAGTTTTCACCGCTTTTGGAGATTAGACGATATTGGAAAACTATAGGGGGATTATTTTTACTCTATTATTCCTTTAAAAAAGAGAACAGGGAGTCATCCCACACATTTGAGCCATTGACATAAAGGCGTAATGGGCAAAAATGGAAAAGCAAAATCTCTGAATGTCTTGTATTTATCCAGAAAAACATCCATACCTCCTAAGATAAGCTAAAGACGAAAAAAGCCTAATCAAGACAAGATCCTGATTAGGCTTTTTAAAAAAAATCGGCGGCGACCTACTCTCCCATCTGACGATAGTACCATCGGCGCTAGTGGGCTTAACTGCTCTGTT
>JALSTN010000297.1 GCA_026983735.1 Saprospiraceae bacterium
GCCCGTTCACGCTCTGAGATATGGCCGCAGATTTGTTCCAATTGGCGAAGGGGAACACGCTCATTATGTTGTATTCTATCCAATATTCGGTGCACCATCAAATCTGCGTATCTCCTTATCGGTGATGTAAAATGCGTGTAATAGTCAAATCCCAAACCAAAATGCCCAATGTTCTCTGTCGTATAAACCGCCTTGGCCATCGTCCTTATAGCCAAGGGCTGTAAGACTCGCAACTTCTCATCGTTTTCCGCTAAGCGGGTTAGTCGATTGTAGGATTCCGATATTTGACGGGGAGTATCTGTCTTCATAGGAACTCCTAATCCTCGAGCAAATTGTGAAAATTCCTCGACTTTCTGAGGATCTGGGAGGTCATGTACACGGTATACAAATGGAATCGGTTGGCCTTTCTGGGCAGTGGCTATATGTTTGGCTACTGTTTTATTGGCAAGGAGCATAAACTCTTCTATTAGTTTGTGAACCGGCTTGCGCTCTTTGACATACAGGGAAAGGGGTTTCCCATTTTCATCTAATAAAAATCGAACCTCTTCCATCTCAAAATCTATTGACCCCTCTTTAAATCGCTTATCCCTAAGTTGACCGGCTATCCTATTCAATAGAGTTAACTCGGTATGAAAAGGACCCGCTCCTTTATCCATCACCTCTTGGGCTTCCTCGTATGAAAATCGCTTATCCGACAATATTACTGTTTTAGATATATTGTACTCCTTGACTTTGCCCGTATCCGTAATTTGAAAAATAACAGAGTAACACCGTTTTTCCTCTTCAGGGCGTAGTGAACAATACTGGTTGGAAAGCAGCTCAGGTAACATGGGCAGTACCCTGTCCACTAAGTAAACCGAATTACCCCTGATACGAGCATCTTTATCAAGTGCAGTGTCCTCCTTGACATAGTGACTGACATCCGCTATATGCACACCGATCTCATATCGTCCATTATCTAGCTTTTGTATGGAGAGCGCATCATCAAAGTCTTTAGCATCTACCGGATCAATCGTAAAGGTGGTAATACCTCTCATATCTATGCGATGGGCATATTCTTCTTCTTTTATTTCTTCACTAATGTTCTGAAGTTCTTGTAAAGCTTCTGAGGAGAATTGTAATGGAAATCCCTTATCCAAAAGGATGGCTTTCATCTCAACATCACTGCTTCCCGCTTCTCCCAAAACCTCGGTTATTACTCCGATGGGCGGCTTATTGCTCTCTTCTCGCCAGTCGGTCACCTCCACTACCACTTTATCATAATCCTCTATCTCCATTTGAGGCTTGCCCTTGATCAGAATCTCAAATACACTTACCCCTCCTTGATCTACATATACAGTCATCTGATGGCCGTGAAGACGAACCGTTCCGACATAAGCAGGATGCTTTCTCTTAATAATTTTCACAATCCGTCCTTCTGGTCGCCGCCCTTCTCTTCTTCCTTTTTGTATGATTTCTACCCGTACAACATCTCCATCCAAGGCGGTTTTAAGATATTTGGCCGGTACATATACATCCTTTCTACTATCTGTGCCGACCACATAAGCAGCCCCGGAACGAATGACATCGACTACCCCTTCCATCCTTTCAGTACCCCGGGACACCTTTTTTTGCTTTATAGCTTTGTATCGTTTGTTTTTATATGATTTGACCTTTCCCTTACGCTCCAATTTATCTAATAACTTGACGATGTCCGATACATCGCTCTGTGTATTGAGCTTTTTAATCAATAGATTAAACGGAAGAGCCTTGGGTAAGCTTCGCTCCAAAATCCGATAAATCGTGCGCTCCAATCGCGAGTCAGACATCGGCCGGGCATTGTTATTTTTAAAATATTTCCTCTTCTTACTCATCAAATAGATTGTCTGTTTCCTCAAAAATAATCTGTCCATCCGGCAAGATCTCCGCCTCAAAAGTCTTCGTATCTCCCGGATTATACTCCTCTTCTCGATCTATTTTAGCTTCCCCAGCCATCATATGAACCACGAAGTCCTCGTCTAGATAGGCGTACAGTCGCGCGACTTTATCCCCATCCGAACGAATTCCTGCTATCGGCGTCTTAGCGATAATATTCCCTTTCTTGTCCATCGTCATAACATAGTAGTGATGATCCATTAACCCCGCTTTCCAATAGACCAAAACATGTATCCCCTCCTCGGTTTTTATGCGAAAACAAGGTAAGTATTCTGTAAACTCATCATCCGTAGGTTCCCTTAAATAACTGAGTTCCGCACCTTCTGTAAACGGCTTGTTGTACTGGTTGAAAGTATGAATAGATTCCTCATTGAGCGTCTGAGGCAACTTTACCTTAGGAAAAAACTTGATGAAATCCCCGGGAGTAACCTTGAGTAATTCTGATTGGGATTTGTGAATGACTTGCCCTTTTTGTGCCTTTCCCGTTTGAGCTTCTGCAGGTATGAAAAGTTCTAATTCATCCTCCACCTCTTGAGATTCACTTTGAAGAGTAGTATCTTCATCTGTCGAGTGATCACAGCAAGATTCCTCATTTTGCTCATGAGGGATATGTTCTTTATCTGTCTTGTGTTTATCTGTCATAATGATGTTGTGTTATCTGTTGTTGTTGACTTATCATTTCATATCTTTAAAAATTTATAATAAATTGAAAATAAATGTATTACAAATTTTCTGCAGCTATGTAACCGCTTCGCTCTCACACAAATTTTTTTAATCATTTTTGTGTGTGAATTTATGATTAATAAAATTCATGTTCGTTTCATACCGCCTTCCTATCCCTTATTGGCAAGTTGTCCACAGGCTGCGTCTATATCTTTCCCCCGACTTTTTCGCACAGTTACATTTACTCGATGTTTAAGTAAGATTCTGGCAAAGCGATCGATCGCTTCACTACCTGCTTTTGTGAAAGAGACCCCCTCTACCGGATTATACTCGATGATATTGACCAACACCGGGAAAGGATGACATAGTTTAACTAGATTCAGTGCATCTTTACTAGATGTGTTGAACTGGTCAAATGCTATGTATTCATAACTGATCCTTCGCTTATTTTTTTCATAAAAATATCGCAGTGCACGCATTAACACCTCGAGGTTATTCGTCTCGTTAATGGGCATGATACTGTTCCGCTTCTCATCATCTGCTGCATGCAAAGATAACGCCAAATTGACACGGATAGGTTCATCCGCCAATCGCAGGATAAGCTTGGCTATGCCGGCAGTACTAATCGTAATTCTACGCGGAGGCATAGCAATTCCTCTTTGATCCGTCAACCAATGGATCGCCTCCATTACATTGTTGTAGTTTAACAAGGGTTCTCCCATACCCATAAATACCACGTTGGTCAATTCAGCATTAAAATGAGTGCGACATTGATCATTTACCAATCTGTATTGATCTACAATTTCTGCCGCATCCAGCCCTCGTTGCATTTTCATTTGCCCCGTAGCACAAAAACTGCAAGTCAGACTACAACCCACTTGAGACGATACGCAAATCGTATATCTTTTATCCGCGACGGAAGGGATCAGAACAGCTTCTATATAATACCCGTCATGTAAGACAAATCGAGTCTTTATCGTTCCGTCTTTGCTCTTTTGTACATGGTCAATTTGGATGGGTAAAAAAGTAAATTCCGCCTTCAAAATCTCCCTCAAATCCTTGGGAAGGTTCGTCATTTGATCAAAATCCGTCGCACCCTTATGCCGGATCCATTCGATGATCTGCTTAGCGCGATATCCCGGTTGGCCCTTGGATTGGATAAATTCTTTTAAATCAGGTTCGGATACTTTTCTTATATCTATCGCTATGTTGTCCTTTACTCGCATATGTTGGATTCCCTATTATTGACCGATGAACCGCAATTAAGTTCAAACAAGCCAATCAGGGATTAGTTCGGCATCTCTCCTGATTACTATCTATCTTACCGCACTTTATTTAACTACACAACCAATCAAAATCTTAAATCCCAATCATGCATTTATCCTCGCCGTCCTAGACCGCTAGCCCCCTCAACCGAATACTTGGTATGCTTGCCCAATTGAACCTCCTTCCTTATGTTGAAAAAGGACCCATTAGCCTATCGGGTGAACAACATCTCCCTGTATTTAGTCAAAGGCCACAACTCATCATTGACCATCATTTCCAATGCATCCGCATCGGATCGGATTAACTCAAAGAAGGGCTTCACTTGCTCGCTATAGAAAGCTGCAACCTTTGTGGAATCCTTCATTGAATAAGCCGAATCTAACTTAGATTTGAGCTTTCTCACGTTGGATGACAATCGGTTGATTTTATCGGATACCTCTGAAAGTAGCGTTATCTGTTCTTTTGCATATTTGGTGTAATCCTTCCCAAATAACTCCTTCAACCCGGATACCACCTGAACCAATTGTTGTTGATAACGGATAGCAGCAGGAATAATATGATTGAGCGCCAAATCACTCAGTACACCCGATTCTATCTGCAACTGGGTGTAGTACTGATGAATCTCCACTTCATACCTCGCTTCCATTTCTTCTCTGGTCAATACCTCCATTTCTTCAAAGAGCGCAATGGACCGTGGATCAAGTTTGATCTTAAGAGCTTGTGGTGTTGTCTTATTATTGCTCAAACCTCTTTTGGCAGCCTCCTTTTCCCATTCATCACTATATCCGTCTTGTTCGAAGAGAATCCTCTCTGATTGTTTGATATAGGACTTGAGAACATTAAAGATAGCCACATCCTTTTTCATCCCCTTATTCTCCATCAATTTAGTGACCTCTACCCGGAAAGATTTAAGCTGCTTGGCCATCATTGTATTCAAGGCAAACATAGGCCCTGCGCAATTGGCAGAGGATCCAACAGCCCGAAATTCAAATTTGTTGCCCGTAAAAGCAAAGGGAGAAGTTCGGTTCCTATCCGTATTGTCAAGCAATACTTCCGGTATTTTACCCACGATGTTAAGCTTTAGATCTGTCTTTTCATCCGGGGTCAACTTACCTTCCTTAAAGTTCTTGATTTGCTTCAGAACCTTGGTAAGCTGCTCCCCTATGAAAACAGAAATAATAGCTGGAGGTGCTTCGTTGGCTCCCAATCGGTGATCATTTCCGGCGGAAGCTATAAAAGCTCTAAGTAACTCCTCGTGATCATTGACCGCCTTAATTGTATTGATAAAAAAGGTTAGAAATTCTAGGTTTTTCATCGGTGTCTTGCCCGGACTCAATAGATTAGATCCGGTATCCGTCATCAAAGACCAGTTGTTGTGTTTACCGGAACCATTAATACCTGCAAAAGGCTTTTCATGCAACAACACCTCAAAGTTATGTCGTCTAGCCACCTTGCGCATGATATCCATCAAAAGGGTATTGTGATCCACCGCAAGATTAGCCTCTTCAAAGATCGGAGCCAATTCAAACTGGTTAGGAGCAACCTCATTGTGCCTTGTTTTAACAGGGATTCCAAGTTTCAAGGACTCTATCTCTAAGTCTCGCATGTAGGATAAAACCCGCTCCGGAATCGAACCAAAGTAATGATCATCTAGTTGCTGCCCACGTGCAGGTGCATGACCGAGTAGTGTCCGCCCCGTCATCACTAAGTCCGGCCTCGATTTGTAAAACGCCGCGTCTATCAAAAAGTACTCCTGTTCCCAACCCAGAGTCGGTAGCACCTTCTTAGTGTTCCTATTAAAATATTTCATTACCTTGGTCGCCTCCCGATCCAATGCCTGAATCGACCTCAATAACGGGGTCTTATAATCCAATGCATGCCCAGTATACGAGATAAAAATAGTAGGAATACACAAGGTTGTCTCATATACAAATGCAGGAGACGTCGGATCCCAAGCCGTATATCCCCGGGCTTCAAATGTATTGCGAATTCCACCACTTGGAAAACTAGAGGCATCCGGCTCCTGCTGAACCAACTGCCCACCACCAAATTTCTCCAAAACATCCCCGTCCGGCAATTTTTCAAAAAAAGAATCGTGCTTTTCAGCCGAAAATCCCGTCAACGGCTGAAACCAATGCGTATAATGCGTCGCTCCTTGTGCTATCGCCCAGGTCTTCATCCCTGCAGCTACCTGATCAGATATCTCCCGACTAATTTTAATTCCCTTCTCCACAGCATCTTTCACCGCCATATACGCCTCCTTACTCAAATACTGTAACATTGACTTCTTGTCAAATACGTTCTTCCCATATAACTCAGAACGCATCCCCTCTTCTGATACCTTTACCGGCTTGCGGCCGAATGTCTGCTCTATCGCAGAAAATCTAATATTAGACATAAAAATTGATTTTTTTATTAAAACTCGCGCAAAGGTATCATTTACCTATAAATTATAGGGGGTAAATTCTATTTTTTTGTAATTTATGAATAATTAAGTCATTTTTTAGGGGGGTATGAAAATAATAAGATCTATTTTAATTATACCTTCACACAGAAGTATGACGATAGCATCTGTCCATAAAATTATTCATGCTGAAAGCGTATCTTTTTGCGGCACTTTCAACGGATTTTAATGTAGGATATATCGTGTAGACGGGATGCCTCCCGTCTCTACATGATGTTTTTTTTGAACACCTGGATTTTGTTTCCAATAAATTTGAAACGCCCCTAAAAACCCTCCCCCCTCAGGCAGCGTTTTCCCGTCTCAAAACGTCTATAGGGTAATATTAAGGGAATACCCTTACTGCTCTTTTCAAAAAAATTAAGGGAAAACCCTGAATTTTATACTTTTATGAAAAAAAACTTGATTTTTTTTATGATTATCTCAATCCTTTATCGTATATTTACACCTGAACCCATTTCACTATCCGGTCTGATGCCCCCTTGGGGTGATCTTTCTCCTTCTTCACCCC
>JALSTN010000298.1 GCA_026983735.1 Saprospiraceae bacterium
AGCTATGGTTATTTTTAGAAAATGAGTACATTTTTTGGTTTTGTGATGATTTCAAAGCTCATATTTTTACCGATTACCTTCATATTGTTAAATTTCTCCTGAGGTATCGGCAATACAAAGATACTATCATTATTGGCATATGCTGCATTTATTTCATACAAAATCTGACTTATTTCCTTCATCTCGCGGGATGTACCTTTGGCGATATATACGGACTTCTGTATGCGCATACATCCTTTTTTAATTAAGTATTTGGCGATGTGGGTGCGTATCTTATTGTTCTCGATATCGTACATGATCATGTATAACATATATTTAGTTTTTCTTCGTCGAGTAATGCTCAGCCATTCGGTGAGTTTTTTCATTTTTTTATCGATATCCATTTTGGAGATATCATGGCCTTGGGACAACCGGACCACGTTATCGACGGTTCGGAATACAGGTAGTAAAGGAGGTTTGTTTTCGGTGGACATTGGCAGTTATCTAATGATATTTACAAACACGGTAATTCATCTCGGTATTATTATCCTATCTCATCATAGGGTAGACATCTCAGTATAATCTGTCGCAGATATTTATTAAGCCGGGGGTCTGTCCCTCTTCTCGGGGAGGTAACGACGCTAAATCCTTGTTTTCCATGATAGAGATTGACGGATCCGAATTGGTCTTCGTATTGCACTTTGAGTTTGACGCCGTACTGGATACCGGATTGTTCGATGAGTCGCATATCAAACTCCGCCAGCTCTTTTTCCACTACAGGGAGCACGGATTGAATGGCTTCCGGGATAGCGACTTCATGGTGTTTTCTTTTGGGGCGTGTTCCTAGTTTTTGAAGAATACTTCGATATATATCAGGTGGAATTTCCTCTTTGGACGCAGGAGCAGGATTAGTATCCTGGGGTGTTGTCGCAAGAACAGAGGGGATCGGTACTGCTTCGGGTTGATATACGACATGGGGGTCGTGACAGAGGAAGGATATGCGGGTTACGTCATGCGTTCGAAGATCGACATATTGCAGGAGATCGTATTCGTGGGCAAATTTTCGTATATTGGCCAGATAGACGCTCTTATAGACTCTGGGGTCGATGATGGGTTGTTCGAAGACAAAAAAGGTCTTAAATCCACACCCTGAGGGAGAGATATAAGCCAATACGACCCTCGGGTCTCGGGTGACAGCCTGGTAGGTCTCTTGTACAAATCGGTCTTTCCAATCCACGTCCATGATACATCCGACCGCCCGTAGGAAAGCAGTAATTTTACGTTTGCCGGCCTCAAAATGGCTTGCGGAGAAGAAGGGGAGTTGGAGTTTCATATACCGGTAACGCTCCTTGCTGAAGTTTCGGACCGTCCGGAGTACTCTGGTTCGCTCGATGAGTCCATGACTTCCGGACTTAACCATTTCATACACATTCTCCAAGGTCAGGTCTCTAAGGACCAACTTGTCGTCCCTACAATCCTCGCCGTAGGTAAGTAGGAGTTGGTCATACCGCTCATCGAATGATAAAAGATTATGAGTCATAACTATATTAATTATCTTGGATGGTATTAATCTTGGAAGCGAGCGCGATGGCCAGTCTATCAATATGGGTAAAGCGAGAATACCGATTCCCCTCGAAGTCCACGATTTCTTCAAAAAAATCTGTAAAGTGCTGTATGAGGATGCGTTTGGAATCTCCTTGTAGCCAGTAGGCTTCCTGCTCTATCTGGAACATCGTATCGTCCAATACTTCATTGAAACAGAGGTGAAAAACGACCCAATCTGTCCAGGGGCGAAATACTTCGATGACGTCGTAGGTCAGGACGGGGCGATTGTACTCGTCGCGGTGAAAAAAGCCGATATACGGGTCCAATCCTGCCTTTATGAGGGCGGATTCGATATGACTATAGAGGATACCGTAGGCGTAGTTGAGCATGGCATTGGTCATATCGTAAGCCGGGTGTTTGGAGCGCTTGTCGAAGCGATAAGCCATCGGCAGGTGTCGGCTGACGCAATTGAAATACACCTTGGCCATCTGTCCTTCGATGGCGCGTATTCTGGGGGCGGCCTCCTTGATATTTTCCTGCTCATAACGGGAGAGGGAGCCTCGGATACGTTGGAGTTTTTCGACGCACTTATCTATTTCGTTGAGGTAGGCCCATTCGAGGCCTTTGAGGCACTGGAGGAGTTCGATCTGGTGATGTGTTTTCTTCATTATCTGATCGATCACCCAAGGGGTAACACGGTCGGACTTACTGAAGAGGAGTTGTTTTTTGCGCAGGGAGGAGATGGATCCGAAGCGATTGTTCCACATTCTGCCGATGGGGCGACCGTTGCGCTCGGTGATAAGGAGGTCGATGCCGTTATCCAGACAAGCATAGAGTACGTCGGAGCTCATGAGGATGCCTTTGCTAATGAAGAGTTGTTTGATTTTGCCGATGGGAATACGTCGGATCTCGCTATCTTTCTTAACGGATAGCAGCCCGTCTTTCATCCTCAAGGAAGTGCCGTAGGTATTGATAAATACTAACATAACAGACTCTTTTAGTGATTATTCTTCTGAATCCCATTTATCGGATTCACCGTATAAACAGCAATAGTACTCATCGGATTGGGCATATTTTTGTAACAATGAACCAATCACTCCAACTTGACAAAAACGCTCGCTTTCTGGAGGAAGGGGGTCTTTGTAAAAAAGGCTTGCACTGGCTCCACCGTATTCACTCAGGTATTTAAAATATACATCGAGCTTTTTGTAACAATCCACATACCTCTTATCGCCTCTTTTGGGGAAGTGCGCGGAGGGCTTCCAAGTATAACACTTAGCCATATGTCCTAACCAAAAATCCGGTGCAAGCTCCAAGGGAGTATCGATATAATTCTTCTCAAAGCATATATTGGTGAGAGCTACCGGAGCAATACCGTACTTGGCATTATAATAAAAACAACTATTCTCCAATAAGTCTTCCGGCCGCACTTGCCTCATCTCTTCAGACAAAAAGGACAGGTCATACCTCTCCTTTATATTTCTTGGGGATTCGAAGTCGGAGTCAGAAGGACGCCTAATGTGACTTTGAAGACGCCTTAACCAAGAGGATGCTCTCATCATAGTTATTATAGTTTGATTAGCGATTTAAGATCCATTCGAGGGCCAACCATTTCATACCAAAACTCCTCACACAGAGACCGATCAGTAACTCTAACTGTCCTATGTGCCGGGAAGACCTGCCATTTCATACCTGCCCCATAGTTCTTAATATCTATTCCAAAGAAGCTAACGGGGACTTCTTTTGTGAGCGACACTGTAAGTTGAAAGATTAGGTATGAAATGGTAAAGCCCCTCCCTATCCTTTACATATTATTACAAGTGACACTATGATGCGAAGGATATGGTATGAAATGGTAAAGCCCCTTTCTATCCTGCCCCCTACCCTACTGCAATATTAGTCGAAAAGGTGCAAAACTCTTGCGCCGACCAATAAAATTGAAATGAAATGAGCTATTATGAAGGGAAAGCTGTATTTTTGTTTTTTAAAGCCAACACAAACTCTCCAATCCATATGAGTATTCATGCATTAATCCGCTACAGCACTATAGATCGATGTCTCAGAGACCCTTCGAGAACGTATAATCTAGAGAGCTTGAGAGAAGCTTGTGCACAAGCAGTAGAAGATCATACCGGGACCTACAAAAAGCCCTCAATAAGGACCTTGCGCTACGACATTAACCATATGCGCTCTGGGGCATTGGGATATATCGCACCTATCGAATTTTCACAAGAAAAGGGATACTACTATACCAATCCGAATTTTTCGATACACAACTTCAAGTTCAACAAATCCATCGTCCCTCAACTAAAGGATGCACTGTTGCTTCTACATCAATTCACACAAGAGAATCAATTGAGTCACTTGCAGCAGGCCGTGCTTAATCTTAGAGAGGCCCTCTGCTTAAACAAGGAAGAAAACTATCAACCCAAATTATATCTGGAGACTAGCACCAACGCACCCGGACAAAGATGGCTGAATGATATCTATATGTCCATCTCAAGATCAAAAGCGATCACCCTGCATTATTTTCCATTTGTAGAGGAGCCGTTGTATATCACGATCTCTCCATATTTTATAAAGGAATACAACAACCGATGGTATGTCATAGGGTATGATCACAATAACACACGTGTCGTCAACCTCTCCCTAGATAGAATCAACAGTATCCGGGATTCTATACGACCTTTCGATGCCACGCATAAACCTGCTCATGATGAGATGTACGCTCATATCTACGGTGTAACGATCCCGGAGGATAATACGCCTGTGTTAATCACCTTTGAGACGACTAAGATACAAGCCAAATACCTCGACACGAAGCCCATCCATCCCTCCCAAAAGAAGTTAGAGGAAAGGGAGAAGGGCAGAATCCGGTATACGATAGAGGTCTGCGTAAACTATGAGATCATCCATCGGTTTATGGCAGCGGGAACCGGATTGGAAGTCCTCTCCCCCCAACCGGTAAGGGATGAAATGCTCCGCATCGTCTCTACACTGTATAAAAAATACACAAAAGAACAAGCCGGGCTTTAGGCCAGTAGGGTCGGATATGTCGACTCTTCCAATAGGGCAAATGAATCCAAAGGGGACATCCCCTCCCGCTCTCCTGCATCAGAGGAATATCTACAAGTTCGCCCCGTTACTGAAAGCCGGCACATGGAGCCTTGCACACCGTTTAACCCATCGACATATATATAATATATCTATATACACATATTTATTAAAATATATATACGAATATACAATATTATATAATATAATATTCTGTATATATTGGACGATGCGTCCCCTATCTTCTCGTGTTTGGAGGGGAGGGATAGCGTGGGCCGCTCGTCTCCACACACTAGGGGTATCGATAGTTTTTCTGTCGGGAAAGCCATCTGGTAAATGCATTGTGTCGTTGAAAATAGTTGGAATGTGCTACTGCCAAATTCGCATAACTTAGAAATAATCCTATTATTATATACGACACCATTACCCAAATGGTATGCATACAACAAACTATCCTATATTGGGAAATTGAGACAATGAGAATAACGACAAGCATCACTATGAAAATAGTAGTATTGATGCCGTACTTTTTCATCCATCGGGACACTAATTGATTGCGTTCTTGCTCGGGATATCTGATCCCTCTGACGGTAGTCCAGGCATCCAATAATTTTGTAAGAATGATAAGGGCTGAAGTGATGTAGGTGAGTAGTAACATAAGAGTGGGTTTATTTAAAAAAAAGTTGAATTTGTCATTTGAATTCTGGCCTCTAATATAAGGAGATTATACCAAATTGTACTCCATCATTTTGGGCAGGTGTTGGGGTAAAAGGATAAGTTAATTTGTTGTTATGGGATCCACTCCAGTGGAAGGAGTAGCGGAAAGTGGTATAATATGAAATGCTACGGTAGTGGGAATATTTTTTTTCTTATCGAATCCTTCTTTTAGCAAGAACCGAACAGGGGTATTAGCCTTCAATTTACTCAGAGGGCCTTTGAAATCTTCCGTCTTAAAATAATAGGACTGTCGTGAAGTATCTCGGAGAATAAATCCGGCATTTCCATGTTCAAAGAGGAAAGATATCGTACCGAAAGCCCACTGTTGGCGTTCAGACCACAAGCGCCTCCATATCGGCAAACATCGTTTTAATAGTCCTGTCGAATCTTCAGGAGCCACGTCAAACACTTGCCAGCGAAGGCTGATTTTAAGGAGAGCAGGGGGAACATTCCATTGGTTGTGCTTTCTAATGGATACTGCCAATGCAAGCGTATCCGGGATGGGCGCATAGATTTCATTTTTTTCAAAGCACTTAGCGAGCAACAGGTATAGGTTAACTTTCATCTTAGGAGTTCCGTTAGACAACACTGCCTCGAGGGCCAGATCCAAGGATTTACCATACTGTTCTATCTTGTAGTACACATGTGCCAGGTCACCAAATAGAAACCATTCTTTTTTCTGTTGTAAAATATCCGATAGGAGTCGGATCGCGGTATCATCTTCATTCATTTCTACCAAAGCAAGTGCCTTGGTACGCGTCCACCAGATACGGTTATTATAGTGCGGTGATGTAATAGAGGTTAAAGCCTTATCGCAATACTCCACACAAGCATCCCATTTTTTTTGATCGAAATAGAGGTCAATCATACAAGAGAGGTATTGTTCGAGTTCAGAGGCGATAGAGAGGACATTGTTATGAGACTTAAAGGAAGTAGGGCGGTCACTAAGCAGCTTAATATCGACACTTTCCGCTGCTTGAACAAGGAATTCTGGGTAGGCGATTTGTTGTTGATCCACATATTTCATCACTTCGAGCAAGGTAGGCATACGCGGGTTGGCGGGTGAGATGTCGGGGCAGTATTTGAAGATAAACTTAGCGGCTTTATAAATCTTGTGCAGAGAATGAACATTGAGCTTTTTAATAATAGCATGGAATACAGCCCAGCTGCATACATTATAGATATAGATATTGCCCGGATATATTTTCTGAGCGGTAGTGCATACCATAATTGCTTCACGATAGCGTTTGAGTTTGACAAAACTCGTTGCTGCCCCCCAATAGACCCAAACATCACATTGATCAGGGTATTCATGGAGCAATCTTAAATACCATTTAGCAGCTTCCTCAAAACGATTTTGTTTGCGCAGGGTTTCGGCACAACGTTTCAGATCACTGTAAAGAAACTCCTGCATATTCAATCGTTAAAAATAGTGCCTAAATCTCACAAAATTAAAGGTCACCACTTTTTTACCGTCTGTTTCGGAAACTATTCTTTCCGTTGTGCTTACTATAGCCGGGATATTTAATTTTTTTAGTTCAGTGACCAAGAGAAAAGTAAATGTAAACTCACCCATGACATGTACTGCCATTGGTCTGAGAGCGAGGATCTTCTCAATATATTGTGTCACGAGTTCTTCCACTTCAGCCCTGCTATGATTGGGGTTGATATGCGGAAAAGGGATGTCTTTCACCTGGCGAAAAGTCTCGATAGCCAGATTACTTTGGAGTTCAGACCATTTGGAAAAGGGATGATTAGAAAGATTAACCAGCATAATTAAAGTTTATTTAAGAAATTATGAAATGCTTCTTCACGCTTCAAAACATCAATATCAGCGATGCCTCTAATGTTGAATAATGGCATATTTTGTTTGAGCCCACTCATGAGCTTATTGGGGATTTTATTGGCTGTTATAAAATAAGGGTTCACACTCAATCCAAAGAACAATTTCAAACCGGCGAGCTTATACCAGTCCGATTTAATCTTGGACTTATTAAAGTTGCCCTTAATAAAAAACTTGCATTCTACGATGTATAATTTATTGTCTTTGACATAAACGACATCATATTCTGTATTTTCGTTATTATCTAACTCTGAACGGGTCAAGCGCATGTTATAAGAGAGCTCTAACCGATCGAGCTTGAAGTGTCGCTGGATATAACTAGCCACCCACAACTCGAACCATTCCCCCATCAAAAAACGCCTATCGTTCCAGTGACATCGATTATTCAAAGCGGCAAGAATTTCCCTTGGGACACTACCCTGTTTTACTTGGTCCCATAACTGAACGGCCTGATGGATTCTATTGGAATGGTCTTCTACTTTTTGTTCCTGCTCGATGTAGACCCCATAAGCTGCTAAGTATTCATAAAGATTGACCTTAGCCTTTAAGGGGAAGTCTTTTTTCTCGGGCAAAATACGTTGAATGACGGATTTTCTCATAGGCATATAATAGACCTCCGTATTGTTAAATGGAGCAGAAGTAAAATGGGTCAAGCACGCAAAGGAGGTCATTTTAGTTCCGCCGGTCACATGGAGGACATAGTGTTTTTCCGGATCGAAGTCCTCACTATGCAGTTGGGAGAGGCATTGGTGTAAGTCCTCGGGCTCTATTTCTACTCGCGTCACATTATAAAGTCGCAAAGAGGCTATAATGTCATCAGAACGACCTTCCCTTTCCATTTGTGCACTCGTTATAAAAATATGGGAATCAAAGGGTCCCATCTGCTTGATAAAAAGCACATTGGGCAAGGTCTGGCGGGAGATAATAGAGATGAGCGTGGTCATGCGGCTATTCTATTGAAATGATGGATTCTACTTCTTTTAAAATCACTTTAATTTTTTTAACGATTCTGTCACTTCTTATTGGGTCAAGCCCGTAGCCACCATGATTGACATCATTGCGCAGTTTACTGAGGTGGTCAAAGGGCTTCGCCAGTTCTTGAACGTTTTTGTTTTCGAGGAGAATATGAGTTAGCTCTTTACACTCCAAATTATCCTTCCCCCATTCCGTTTCATTAAACTTCCGTTGAGATATAGCAAAAGCTCCTGACACAACATTTCGGACATCTCTATTCCTACAATCAAGTTGAGTGGTTTTACATATATGTGTGACTATGCCTTCCTGTAGCTGGGTGATAGCCTGAGGATAGAGTTTATGAAGGACACACCAATCCACAGCGGTAAGCCAATTCATAGGGCCATCTTTTCTAAATCCATCGATTTTTGTCTTAACACCTGTAAGTAGTGGTCCTAAAGCAGGAATAATTTCTTTATTTTGGATAACCTGAAGCTTCTCTTTGACTTCTATTGCTTCTTTTCCTTGGATAATTGCGGCTCCTCTATTGAGATAGATATCAGCCGCTAAAATTCGCAAGCTATTAATAAGTGTTTTAAGTGTTTTTGCAATTCCATTCTTGCCTTTACTTTTTTCCAATACGGGATTAACATTCTGCTGAACCAGATCGTACATCGTGTTCGGATTACCCGTATGCATAAACTGGCGTGCGGCAAAAGTCCATTGTTGGAGCTTAACAAAACTACTCAAATCGATAATAGGTGCATTGCGGGCTTTTATAGGTATTTTCTTAACGACTGGGGCTGGACCGAGTTTTTCAAATGCCCCATAATACACACCATCGACCTCAATGTTTTTTGTAGCTTCAGCAAAATTAAGCAACACCATTGACAGCATCGGTAACGAACGAAAAGCATGAGTAATATCAAGTGTGATACGGTCCCCCTCTTCGATGACATTCATCACTTTTCCAAAAACCTCCCATATCTCTTCTTCCGAATATCCTTCCGGAATATCTATGGTAAGCACTTGTGCTTTGAGGCGGGCATCTGTTTTAAGAAGGTTGATGCAGTCCTTGAGTCCTTGATTGGGCAAATCATACTTTTTGGTTTCAGGATTCCACTGCCCATTGCTGCACCAGTTTCTATCCTTGGCATCTTCTGTAAGGAAAAATACAAGCAGATCCTCTTCATCGAAATCCATGCAAACCAATCGAATGAGCGCCTCTTGGATGTACTTGGTATTATCGACCCTTATTACGGGATGGCCCTCCAAATAATAATTACATTCAATGTAGTTATTAGTACCGAGAAAAGAAAGGAAGACGCGACGTGCCATACCATTTTAGTTTTGGAGCTGAACAAAGTGGCCTTTATAAATATCGACATATTGCTGCCCATCTTTTATCATTAATCGGTCATGTTTACATTGTGGGCATTGGTCGAAAATAAGATACGGAAAAATACCATGAATCGCACTAAAATTCCTATCTGCCAGGTAAATTCTATTAACAACAGGATTAAGATTGTTTTGGGTAATTGTTGTTTTTTCGATCAACATAAGGTTACTACCGGTCAGTTCATTATATTTCAACTTATAATTATAATTATTTATTCGCTCAAAAGCTAGAATCCTAATCAATTTATATTGCTCGAACAAATCCATTAATAATGATTCTATTTGAGTTAAACTATTGTTGAGGTTGAGAAAAGTATCGTCATATGTTCTATCACAACAATCTATATACCCATGTCCTCTATGCTTATTTCTCAAATTTACAATCCTTTCATTATCCGCAATATTGTAAATTTTTTGGAAGACTTCTTCATTTCTACCAATTATTCCAAGAGCTGCTACCCAACGGCCTAAAGGAATTCTCCCAATAAGCCTATTTTGATTCAAAAATTGTCTTTGATCTTCTTCAGTATACTCTTTTGCAAGATAATAATAAATAAGAATTTTAGTTATAACATCAAAATGATCAATGGCATAGAGGGTTTTTCTCAGTGAATCAGTAGTTGTACTAATCTTCCTTTTTGTCAGTGCAAAAGGGGTATGCATCGTTGTTTCAAAATCAGGCAAGCTTTGCCTCCTTTTATCTGAATGAAAAACCATCATATCCCTTATCTTGCTTAACAATTTCCCGACATCTCGGAGCACAATATCCTCAAGTTTAGCCTGTAGCACATTCAAACATTCCGGACAGATATCTCCTGTTTTCATCTTCAACTGGATATCCGGCTTCCAGCCACAAAAATCATTGATACAACCAATGGGATGACCATGTATTAACTCTAATTCAACAGACTCATAAATAAAGGATTGCAATATGTTATTCATTATTTGACTAGATACAGCCAATGATTCATCCAGATAGACAAAATTATCCCAATCCGTAGTCTGAATAAAAATATTTTTAGGATAGCTTTGGTTAAAAGCTGAGAACCAATTACTAGCATTGGTTTTATCCGTAAGTAGTATTAAAAACTCTTCTTCAGATATCTTCGTATTGGCTCTAATCTTTTCTATACTACCAAAAACTTCCTCAAAGCTAAAATTATCCTCTAATCGAATACGTATTCTGAGCTTTGTTACTGAGATTCGAGGTATATCCGAAAAAGTATCTGCAACCCTATCTAACAGCTGATCTGATACGGTAGTAGAGGCAAAAATCGAGAGGTTAATATGGGAAATTTTCATCATGGGTCCACTTCTACTTCTGCGCCGGCATCTTCGAGAAGCGCAACCCAAAAGCGCTCGGCGAGATTAATCCGTGTATCGGTTGAAGCCGAACGATAGGGATAAAGATGAACGATGACTCCATCCAAATCGGGTAGCGCGCAGGAGGAAATAAAATGTCTCCTGGCAAAGGCTACCGGCTCGGCTGCGGCTTGATTTAGTGTTGCAATATCATAGAAATTGGCCAATTCGCTATTTTCAAGTAAATCGGTATAGATAACAACGTGTCGGGTGTCTGCATCACTCTCTGAAATCTTTCCCAACGATTTGCATAGTTTACTATAGATCTTGGATTTTTGTCTATTCACAGGGGTATTTTGAAGCGTCCTAGCAATCATATTCTTCACCGATTGTAAATACTTTTGGAGAAGTCGTTTTCTCTTTATTGGATTAACGGTTGCGGTGCTTCCTTTCGCCGGCTTAAATCTTTTGTGTTTGATTCGATCTCCTGAGAGCTCGTCAAAAAAAGTCATCCCAATATCAAAGCCATCATAAACGAAATCTTCTATGGCATCATCATCCGAAATATTATAGATTTTGGAGATATCGGCGACGACTTTATTCGCAGGCGGCAGTGCGCTATGGGTAGATCCGGTAACATCATACAGTACCAGAACAGAATGGGTCTCCGGTACAATATTACTGCATCCGGTTAGCACTAAAAAGATGAATGCAGCTAGAGTCAGTTTGGATTGTAATGCCATAAGCCTAAATTTGGATGATCAGGATTGAGTTGATTTTTATGTTTATAAACCATAGAAAGGGGTCTAATTTCGCTATTCCAATACTTGGGTTCCGATTCACTTCTATGATCGGCATTTTCTGATCGATATGTAGTGATACACTCATTAAAAGCAGCCGAGACGTATTTCTCCAAATTCCGTAAACTCACCAACATATCGTCGTACAGAGTGATCGCATCATTGAGCAAAAATTTTACACTGTCTTGATGATTTTCTAATTGCTCCTGTTCTTGATTATACTTCATATTGATGGCCTTTTGTGTACTCTGCAACTTTTCATGTAGTGCTTTCTGCTCACTATACATAGACTTTTCCTTGGCCTTAACTGCTGCGTCTAGCTCAGCTCTTTTCTTAATGATTCGAGCAAAGGTGGGATTGGAGTCGTGGCTTAAAAAAGAAAGAGCTGTAGCTATCGAATAAAGAATCATGCTAAATATCCAAAATAGGGGAAGAGCGATATCCTTTATCTTGATTGCACTGTCCAACCCCTCCATTCTCAATTTAGCAAGGAAATAAATGGCCACAGCGATTAAAAGTAACAGAAATACGCCGATTATCATTTTGATCCAGGATTCCCTTCCTTCCGACAAAAACTTACCGTTAAGATGTCCAAATCCTGCCAAACCCAGTCCTATTCCAATGGTCATCACCCAGGTAATCAAGGGTGGCTCCTCAAAATTTAGAAAGGAAACATAAATGGCTGCGACTTCTGCCAACCCAATAAATAATAAAATAACCCCATGTAACCACTTGGGTATTCGTTCAGATGCATTCGTATTTTTTCTACCCAACTTATCACACATTTCATCGTACTGATCATCACAGTCATCATATTCCATCTCTAACCTACGGAGAGCAGGGTCTTCATGGAGCAGGGATAAGTTCTTGTGGTATTCCTCCTCAGCATCGCTCAGTTCCTTGTGGCATTCTTCTTGGAGAGATTGCATCTGATGAGAAAGTCCTGTTCTTTTGAGCTCGTCTAGATGGTTACGGAGCGACTCGATATGGTCTTCGCGTACTCTTGGCAGAAAGCCCCCCAGGTCGATGTGAAGCTCTGACATTTGAGTGGAGTAGGAATGATAGAACTCCTTTTCCACAGCCGGGACCTGCTCTGTATCAGCAGTTGGTCGATTATCCTGTCCATCTCTTGCCCCCCTTCTTTTAGCTTTTTTCAATTCCCCGTTATGAAATTTTTTGAACTCTAGTTCAAAGTCGTCCGCTTTGACATTAAACTCTTCCCGAAGTTTAGCTAGTTTTTCTTGCATGGTTTTTCGTTTTGTTGAGTACAGTAAAAATCTGCTAATAGTTGGTGTTATTTTTTCACATAAGTTATGATTTTCTACGCCAATTCAATTGTCCGTCCTTTTTAAAAACCTCAGAATGCTTAAATGGTCTTTTTGTAAATGAATCGATCTTATCTTCTCTTGCCTTTTCGTCAAAAGGATTGCTCGTAAGATACATTTCAACCTTGTAGAACTTGTACCAATCGTTTCCGTCTCTGTCAATAGTAGGTTTCGGTTCATCCCAATTCATATCAAAATCAAGATGTCCTCCCATCATTTGACTACCCAATTGTTGTGCCCACTGCCGGATATCGGATTCCCCGGCAAGATAAGCATTTTCCACCATTGCTATCGTATTATCTTGGTATTTGTACTCCACAGTCAACCTTTTTTCCAAGTTGTCTTCCCAGCGTTCATAGGCTTGATTGTAGAGGATAACAAGGGTGATCAAGAATGACATAATGCCAGCAATAGGGTCTATCCATTCCCACAGATTATCAAAAAATTCTTGCTTTGATGATAGTCGCTCCCAATATCCGCAGCCTAATGTCACCATAATAACTATCAGCACAATGCTCAGTAGAGAGGTCTTTTTATCTTGAAATAATGGTTGTAAAAAACGAGGCATTTTATTGTTGTTTTATATTTGATAAGCGAAACCTAAACTTTCTGCTGCTTTAAATAGTTTTTTGTCCAAGGTTAATAGCTTCACATTGTATTGGATCGCCATCATCAGATACTCGGCATCGTAATAGCTCAAATTATTAGACTTTGCCAATGATATAATCTCTACATGGGGCTGTACTGGCTCCAAAATGGTTACCAAGTGACTTAAGTCTAAGAGCAATGGCTTTATTTTTTGGATATCCAACAAACCTGCTTTCAGATAATATAAAACAGCATTGGAAGTCTCCGCATAATATATAGCTGGAGCAATGACCTCCTCGTGAGATGCCAATGCCATGCCGATGTTTTCTTCCGCATCGATGACAAATCGTATGGCCGCATTAGCATCCAAGACAATCACTATCTCGGTCTTTTCTAATTTGATCTATACCCATACTGGCATCTATATTTTCTACTGGTCCTCTACTCAATATCCGGTCAATAGTTGCCATTTTTATTTTTTTATGGTTATCGTTATGTTCTTCCATCGCAAGTTCCAACATAACGATAGCTTCTTGATTGAGACTCCTTCTGGACTTTATAGCCTTTCGCTTAAGCTCATCATAAAGCTTTTGCGGCACATTTCTGATTTGTAGTGTAGGCATAATGATGGCATTTTAAATCCATAACACACTTATTCTGCTTTTAGTTCCATTGCCCTTGAAAATATTGGCGTTGCAAATTTATTTGCAACAACCCACAGTACGCAAATGAATTTGCGTAAGCCATTAGTCCTCATACTTATAATACGAACCATTATACTTCTCCCATGTCTCCACGATGCCCGCTTTTACAGGATTATTCAGTATATAACTGATTACATTGTCCATCATTTTTTCATTTCGGATATATACATCATAATTCTCTCGATCCCAAAACTGCCCCTCTAATCCAAGTACTCTATTGCTATATACTGCTGATGGACCCTTTATCCTCTTCAGAATTTCATCCAGATTTACATAGTTCTCCAGCAAGTTCATATCGACCATCTCTTCATTTAGTTGTACATCTGTACTGATCAGTAGATGCACATGATTGGACATGATCGTATAACATATCAAGTCATACAATTCTCCGTCGAAGCGATGTAATTGCTTCTTGACAATGCCGGATATACTGTCCTCACTGAGGTGCGTAGGACCAGCAGAGATCCTGTCAAGCAATCGATCATAATTGGCAAAATATTCTTTCCTAAGCCGGAATAATTTTTGATTTCTTTCCTTTTTATCTTTTATGTTTTTGAGTGTAATGACTGCAGTTGTGTATTTTTCTTTTAGCTCATATAGTTTCACTTTCGGGATACTGCCATACAATCTAAAGGTCACAAAAAACGTAGCACCAACTTGCTGTATATGTGGCAATCGCTGTCTGTAAAACCTTTTTACCTTCATAATTTTCTTAAATTAATGCCCTTGCAAATATTGGCCTTGCAAATTTATTTGCAACATCCCGAAGCACGCATTAATTGGCGTTGCAAATTTATTTGCAACATCCTGCAGTACGCACTAATTGGCCTTGCAAATTTATTTGCAACACCCCACAGTACGCACTAATGGCCTTGCAAATTTATTTGCAACACCCCACAGTACGCACTAATTGGCGTTGCAAATTTATTTGCAACATCCTGCAGTACGCAAATGAATTTGCGTAAGCCAATTTGCGTGAGCCAATTTGCGTAAGCCATTAGATAAACCTATCATTGCTCTTTTCTTTAACCTCTATAGGTTTAGGCAAAACCGGTCTGTCTTTAAATTCATTTGTTAAGTAACTGGCCTTGCAAATTTATTTGCAACAACCCACAGTACGTACTAATGGCGTTGCAAATTTATTTGCAACATCCTGCAGTACGCAAATGAATTTGCGTAAGCCAATTTGCGTGAGCCATTAGACCTTCTCGCCGGTTAGTTCTTTATATAGCTTTTTTGCTCCTTCTTCGCCAAGCCATTTTTTGATGTCAGTCCACGGAAATTTATTACCCTTAACCAATTTGCCGTTTTTATAGAATTTATTTCGCCTATTTCCTTCATCCGATGTTTCTTTATTAAAACATTCTTTTATTGCTTCAATAATATCTTGTTTCTGATTCTCTGTAAAGGAAAACCCTTTTACCTTTTTCTTTTCATTTGGCCATTTTTTAATCTGATCAAAAGTGTATCCTTCTGTCTCGAATTTCTCCTTTTGAGCTTCTTTTATTTTACCTTCCTTTTTCTTATTTCTCAACTTCTCCAACAATTCTTTAGCTTCATTGGTAAAAGGACTATTGGAAGATTCTCTTATAAATTTTTCAAGTGATTCAATATCGCCTTTATCAACTTTATTATATTCTTCCCTCACCTTTTTATCCTTCAACTCTTTCAATAATTTTTTAGCTTCAGCAGCTTTATGACTACTTGGATATTTATCTATAAAACCTTCGAGTTCCTCAATAGAATTTTCATCAACTTTTTTATATTCAATTTCAATGCGCTCATCTTGGCTTACCAGTTGAGGAGTCTTTTTGATGCACTTTTTAAATATATTAGAGTGAGGCCTTAAAAACTTATTTTCATTCTTCAACTTCACAAAATCTGCTAAAGGCATGTATGTAAGTCTACTATCGTCATCAGGTATTGATGCCATAGACAGTAATTCATTAACTGGTCCCCTCCATCCCGTACACTTTTGATCCATCAACAACTCAAAGTCCTTCAAATATTCCAGTTTCTTACACTTTAGATGCTTAAGTGATGTTATCTCTATTTTAATTACTCCATAGCCAAATGATTTAGCCCCTCCAAAGCTATGAAATACCTTTTCAGAATTATGAAAAGTAAGTGCTGATAATAGTGCTCCAATCTCTGATTTGCGAAGATTGTGAAAACGAATTTTTCCCACAAATGTAGCCCCTGCCTTAACCGGTTTAAATTTTGAAAAGACCTTTACATTGTTCGATTGCTTAACATCATACGTTCCTTCCCTGCAAGAGTCTTGGGTAGGGTACCGTTTGAACCCTCGCAGTATTCCACCATTATCCTGATAGGTTTTATATGCATTTTGTGGATTTGGTTGTTCCAAATAAAATGGAAAATACGATGCTTTGGGTCCGGCGAGGATTTCTTTCTTTTGAGAATCCAGTTTAGCATTTTTTGACATTGCATGTCCGACCATCACTCTGCCTTTTAAAGATCCTCTTTTATCATCTATGTATCCAAAAATAGTCTCAACCATGTCTGGCTCTTTAAATATATAATCCTTAAAAGGAGCCATTTCATGTATAGAGTATTTATACGGCAACTTATACATAAAAGCCAGACCGAAATGCTTCACTCCACCTCCACCGTCAGGGGTATAAAAAACCGGAATCCTTCCCCCCTTAACCAATTTACTTTTCCAATATTTCCAATCCGGCGATATGTTGTTTTTATCATGATCCAGATAGATAAATTTGAAATCTTTTTGCATCTTTTCACTTATATTAAGTCTCCTCTCCTCAGATGGATCAAAGAAAACAAATTCGTGAACTTTACCGGATGGTTTGAAATCTTGATTTCCTTTAGGTTCTTTTCTTTTGCTTGACTGTCCGGTAAATACGATAGTGCCCGGACTACCATTTTTATCATATCTAGCTTTTGTTTTAGATGCATGAGGATTTTTGGGATCTTCGACGGTGTATAGAGTAAACCTTGTAGTAAGTTTATTAGAATCATTTACTAAGTCATACTTCCATTTAGCAGACTTTCCCCATTTTTTATGATCTCCATTTAGAAATAATTTACGAAATCCGTGGAACTCATATGTATTATCCCCAATCTTATACTCGCTTTTATAAGTATTCGACAATATTTTATCCACCTCCTCATGATGGATTAAAATGGGTCTTCCACAATCCAATATTTTCCAATTTCCATTAATATCTTGTTGCAGCCATCCGCATTGTACATTATTGGACTTATATGTTTTCATATACAGACTATTACTTGTCAAGTCTCGAAAGGCATAACGATTATTCCCCACCTGACTCATCCTGCTCCTCGTCATGATCTCCAGCACATTGCGGATCATCCCTTTGAGGGATGAGCCTGGGATGAAGTATTGCTTATTTCCGTCGGTATCTACATAATGAGCAAATTCTGTTTCATCGACATCCTTGGCATGTCCATTGCGTATAAAGATCGGTGTTTTGGCAATGATTTTGATTTCGATCTCACCAGATTCTCCATCGGAGAAAGGGATGTCGTGGCTAACTTGATGGGACCATTCTGGCTTAAATACTTCTGACTCTTTTGGTGCGGGTACGAAGTTGTAAGGTGATTTTACATTCATGGTATTTGTTTTATATCGTTATCTTAATGGTCTTGTATTGCAAGAAACTTCAATTGATTATTTCACTAAAGCGTTTTAGATATTCTCTATTTTTTTTCGCAATGCGATGCTCCTGGATGGTCATATAGGTTTTATCGTTAGGCAAAAAATCATGCCCCTTCGCCATCAGAAAGAGTTCTGACCAACGTCTTTTCATACTATCTTCTGATAGTTGCTCCTTTACCATACCTTCAAACTCGTCTAAAAAGGCAGGTACATTGATGCTTTCCCTTTTTCCATCATTATTCCAGACGAAATAGCTTTTTTTCTGGTCTATAACGAGATTGCATTTGCCATATCCTAGGGGTTTTGCCATACCTATAGCGTGAAAACACTCCTCCTGCCCATGAAATGTTAGTGCACTGAGTAGCGAGCCTAATTCTACTAACTTTAGATTGTGAAATACAATTTTACCCGTAAAAGTATGCCCCTTTTGTAAAGGACGGAATTTTACACGGATATCTTCGTTGTCAGCTGCCTTACCTCCATCCGGTATAGTATGTTGAGCCCGCCCGGCATGAAATGTTTGATGGATCGGATATCTCTTAAAGCCTCTTATTTGTCCTGTGTTATAGGAACGCAATGTGCTCTGCGGGTGTCCATCTTGCTCGATATATGTAGGGTAGTAGCTCGGTTTTGGGCTTGCGAGAACGGTTTTTACTTTATCTCCATACCGTGCCTCCCCTTCCAGTTTGAGGCTGGAAAACTGTACACGGGATTTGAGGTTTCCTGCATCGTTGGTATATCCGAAAATCAATTCTGTCAGGTCGGGATTTTCGGATAAATGGTCTTTGGTTAATTTCTCTCCGATACTTTTGTTGTAGGGGATGCGCATGTATTTGCATACGCCAAAATATCTCTTTTGATTATGTTGGAGGATAAAAACCGGAGCAGGTTGCCCTTTTTTCGCATCGGAGATAGTATTTTGGTAATTTTTAAAAGTCTCACCATCCACATGCTTATGTGCTATTTCAAACCGCTGCATTTCTTTTTGAGAAACTTCCACCCAAGGACCCTGTGGCGTGTCAAAAGAAAAGTATTTTTGTATCGGCTGAGTCCCTGGACCGCCGCCGGTAGTAACATTGGCTTCTCTACTATTTTGTACTGATCGTGCATCAACGAAACAAATTTGGTATGCGCCGTTTTCTTTTCGGAGCCAGCCATATCGGATGCGGTTTTCGATCGTGCTAAAATCTACAACATCTTTATATTCCCGAAGATAGGTGTCGCGTATTGAAAGTCTTCTTTCTTTATCTGTCACGAGTTTGCTAAATGACAAAATCTCATGTATATTGCGAATTACTCCCCTTATACCCGATCCAGGTATCATAGGCTTTCCATCCGCATCCGAAAAAAAATCCAACACCTTATTCTCTTGTTTCATACTTCCAACAAAAAGTGGGGTTTTGTTTTCCACTTGATAATAAATGATTCCACTCACTCCATCGCTGAAGGGAATGTCATGACTTAGCTGTGTAGCCCACTTAGGGAACCACACCCTTTCATTGAGCGGTACAAAGTTATATGGTACTATTACTGACATAAAGTTCAATTTTAATATTACAATGGCGTTGCATATTTATTTGCAACAAGCTGCCGTACGCAAATAAATTTGCGTAAGCCATTAGTCAAAGCCTACAAAAATCAAAGCTTTCATTACTAGGACTTGCATATCTTCACACAGGGGATCTTTTTCAGGTACCCAGAGTTGCTTAAACTTGCACATATTCACCCCATCCAGCTGGTGAGGAAGGTAGTTTACTTCCTCAAATTGAGCTCCTGATGGCAGGTCGGTTAAATTGTATCGGTACACGTAATATTTACCTGAGTGCGTGATATGATACGACACCTTATTTTTTTTGTCCCAAAGCAAGCCTTCGATGACAAAGGGGTTTGTGCCTATCGTATCACATGCAAAAAGTTTATTCTGCAACACTTTAGGTTTTGTTTCGTCTGACATCCACACGTATCCTTCAAATGGGATGTTATCAGGGATGTCTTTTATTTCAATTTTTTTCTTCATTGCAATCTACTTTTGTTTTTTCGTTTTCAAATTTTTCAAGTGTTCCGGTAAACATCCCATGTCCTTTAGTGGTCATTCCTCCGAGGGGTAAAAGTCCATGAGCGATATCGAAAAGAGCTTTTTTCAGTGCTGGTACCACATGCTCCATATATTTATTTTTTTCAACATAAATATCTAAGACTAATTCCTCTTTTCGGGAAACTTTTTCACTAAATAATGCACCATCCATCGCTCCACCGGTAAAGCGGTCGATCGCGACATGATTAAATATTTTGGAATTATCTACATCCTTATAGAAAAGATCATCGATAATCACGTGACCTCTTCTAGCATCCCCAATGCCTTCATAATTCGATTGATTTCTATCGTATTCTGATTTTGCTTCATTCCCAAATTCAAATCCTGCACCCAATCCAAAAAGGTCATTGACTGCCTTGTTGCCCGATCCAGTGAAGAGCTCTCGGACTACATCCATACCCATTTTTGGCTCAAGCTCATCGACAAAGCGCCGCTTGAGGCGGTTGTAGTGAAAGGCAGTGCGATGAGCAATGGCCCCTTTGACGGAAGAGGCGGGAATGAGCGTATAGTCCATATCGGATAGCTTAAGCGTTCCATCGTCCGTATATTCTACTATTTTTTCTGTGACGGGCATATTGTCTACTTCTTCATCGCCTGATCCTTTACTGAAAATAAAAAAGTCGTCGGGGGTTAGGGTGAGACGGTAATGAAGAAGGTCAGTTGAATCCGGTACGATTTCACATTTCTCTAATGAATCATTGACTTCATTAAACGATGGGTAATAATTCAAATAGGCATTAAAATCATCTTCTACTTCCAAATCAAAAACCTTTGATTTGCAACTCAAAACACCTAAACTTCCATATCCATTGCGCGTTCCTTGCCCTATACGAAACATAGGACTATGAATATTTTTGAGCAATGCTTCCCATTGATCAGTATCGGCTCTAGTACCTTTAAGTTCAATCTCAAATATAAATCGACATCCCTTGTAGATCACTTCGTTGTCAAATAAGCCATGTTTTTCCTTGTCCGCTACTCCCTTATCTGTGATGCGCACATGCTGACGGGAAGGTAGATTGTCAAAATAAGGAAACTCTGATTGCAATTCACTATAATTATCCATATCAGCGACCTTCCCATCTTTCAAGATGAGGTAAGCGGAGCTTATACGAACTTGAGAGCCTAGCCCTTCCTTGCGTTCACCTTGATACCCAAAAAACGATTTCCATTGATCACTAATTCCATTATTATTTTTTGTACCATCCTCCAAAGCATGTCTCAGCACTCCCGTCAGCGATGTCCCAGGAATCATAGGAAACCCGTAGGTGTCCTTTTGCACTAAGGCGTCCGTTAATAACGATGACTCACCTGATCCTACAAAAAGTGGAGTCTTGGCTTCTAATATGATTCGAGCTATATATCTATGTGTCATTTTATTATTCATTTTGATATTATTTTTTAGCCATTTCTGCAGCAAATTTGGCAATGAATCTTGTACCTAAACCTCTGTTATCAATCAATATCTTCTGTAGTTTATTACGATTTCCATTTTTGTCCCATATCCTTTCAGCGGCGACTCCTTTATTTAGAAGTCCTTCTTGAGTATCTGATCCAAATAAGAACGCCATCAACTCATCAACTTTTTTATACTCACTAGCATATTGTCTAATAACTCCCCATTGGCTACGGGTGACTTTTTTGAAATCGTCTTTATATTTCTCCATAGCTTTTAAAATCGCTTTTCCGATTTTGTGGTCGGCATCCATTTCGGCTTTCTTTTTAGTCAACAATTTACCAAGGGCAGTATTTATAGGTGACTTTTCAAAAGATGTTTCTTCCTCCTTATATTTCTCCAATTTCATATTCCATTTCCCTTCTGCATCAGCTTGTAGAAAGTCAGGATTGTAGATCACCCTGCCCAGCCCATCTTGTCTATATTCTCCCACTTGAGGAGGCAGTGATGAAACATCATTTTTATCCGTCTCAATCACAATTACAGATCCTTTGAGGATACAATCCCTCTGTGTACTAGTAGTATTTCGTTGTCCATTCCAGGGAGAATAACTATGTGTACGTATCTGTGATAGATCCCACCGGATAGTTCCTTTTGCACCAAAATTCCCTGCTGTAGGTTGATACGTCGCCTGCCCCCATTCATTGACAAAACAAAGATTGCTTTCGGCATAGATGATGAGGAGATTATTCTTGGAATTATTTGAGCTGAATACTTCCGGTGTTTTCTCTATCTCAGATATTGCTACCTTACCAAATTGAGCCGTTTTAGATTTTCCAATCCTTTGGTTTCCAATAAGGGCACCAACAACTTGATCTACATAGTTTTCATCTTCAAATGTGATAGAAAATATAAATTCTTGTCCTTTGCGGATGGATTCAAATCCAAACATTTTGCCTTCTTCTGACCGCCTTTCTTTTCGATTATGCGCTGATTTGAGGGAAAATTTTTTCTCGACCTTTTTGATATAACTATTGTCTGTATTGAAATAGCCCGATCGGACTTGTTTGGGTTGGATATCAGAAGGGATTTTCTCTGCATGGTGTAGCCATATAGGATCTTTCGTGATTTCGTTATTTAATTTGTCCTGAAACAAAGAAAAAGGCATCGCATAGCTCATTGCATTATTCTTGGAAATCAGAGCATCCCCAAACGACACTTTGCCGGAGTGAAATATATCGTAAGAGAATTCTGCGTTCAATTCCTTATACAATTTGCCTGCAACTATTCCCAAAAAATTACTGCCTGGTATATAATCCAAGGTTTGCATATTGCCCTCTGTATTAAGAGCAGCATTGAGTACGATATCAGTCAGGAGTTTTACTTTAAAATATTTTATTATCATGATTTTCTTTTTTATGCGGTTATTGTCCATTGGCATCTTCCCAGTCCACGATTACGACTGCTCCCCAGATGACGTACCCACTTCATCGCTTTTTCTAAAATATCTTTTTGGTCAACTGGGCATTCGATCTCCCCTTCAAGTGTCATGGGAATACACACTTCCATGGTACGAAGTGACCCTTGATTGGCTACACCTTTTTCATCTATACTTGTAGAAGCCACATTTCTGTACAAATGAGTCGATAGTGAGTTCATTACGATTTCGTTTTTTTCTACCGCAGGTAATTCTGCATTATAGAATGAACTCTTACCTGGACTCGTACTTTTATCTTCATTTACTTTACCAAATAAAGTGTCAAGAGCAGACTGTTCTACTTTTCCGACATCTAACATATCCAGTAGTGCATCACGCAGCAGTCCTTTGATGGTTTTGCCCGGTATATACGGTAAATTATTTTCGTCTTTGATCACCAATAAATCAGCATCTGCTCCAGAGTCAAGACCAGAGCCACAGTGCCAATCAGAGAGCATTTTTATCTTATATTTTACAGTCATAGTATTATGTTATTTGATTATTCATTTTTATTTTAGGCTATGCAGTTGTATGAGGTCATAGAGTATATTCTTCTTGCCCTTATCTTCTAATTTAAGTTCATTGTAAAGAGCTGAATTAACCTTTTTAATTCTATCCATCAGAAACCCTGCTTTTGAAGGGTCTTGGTGCAACATTGTAAGCCATTGTCGGAGTTTTGACACTCCTTTTGACTTATCGTTAGAATGTTTGTCAATCACTTCCATTCCTGCTCTCAGTTCATTGACACAAGCTTTGCCATTATTTTCTAAGATGAGATAGGGTCCATAGTTAAAATTGTATAATTTATCAATAGTTTGATGCGTTCGCTGTCTCATTGCCTCTAGTCCATCTGTAAATGAAGATTGTACTTTATAAAATGATAAACTTGAAGGAGGCAAATCCTTGTTGATCTCCTTAGACATTTTTTTGGCTTCTTTGGTTAGGTCTTCCGCTAGTTTAACACCATAATGAAACGGATATGAATCCTTGATATAGGAGATGCCAGCACAAGCAGTCAGTCCGTTTTGGAAAGAAGTAAGTTGACCAAGCTTTTCTTTTGTTGCTTCCTCAAATGCCTTCAAATAAGCCACAGTATAGTCAAAAGCAAGATCTGCTCGGATGATGACCGTAAGGTCATCCCCCCCTAGAATAACGGGTCGGATGGGATATCTCTTCAATTCACTGTTAAATTTGGGCACAACCTCATCAAAAGCCTTTTTAGCAGCAGACTTTGTAGCATCTTCCAATTTAACAGAAAAGTCTTTTAATTGATCTTCACTCAAATCTCTGATTTTGTTGCCTATGCTGTTGCCGTCAGCATGGATGATGGCGAGCCAGGAGTTGTTTACACCCTTGGTTATATCTTCTATATTGAAAGCCACTTCTGACTTTTTGATATTAGTCGTTCCTGTTGCTTTTTCAAAGAGATTAACAGTATCTTCCTCTCGAGTTTTGATTTTCTTTTGCGTTGCACGATCCAATACTTCTTCTTTATATTCTACCCCTACACCTCCGGTTCTTCTTGCTCTCTCCAGCCCCATATAGCCTATATCTATAGGCATGACAGGTTTATTACGTTGAGTTCTTAACCTTTTTTCTAACTCATTACGATCGGCACTGCCTTCTTCTGAAATGGGCACTACTGCCTGACTAATCGTAATGCCAGGTGCATAATTGGCCACAAGCTTTGGGAGTAAGTACACCACTTTTTTGCAGGTTTCCTCATCCAGCTTGTATCGGATGTTGCCCGCGGCAGTCATGACTTTTTCTCCTGATTGCAGGTTTAGTTCGGGGAAAGTACTTTCTGCATTGGTAATTTCTTCTACCAGAGTACTTGCACCCACAATCTCTTTCAGTTTATTGGTCTTAAATATAAACCCTTGGATGCCTTGAATACTGGCGCCGTATAGATATTTTTTTTCACTCATAATATATATTTTACTATCCGTTGTCGTTCGATACTATTCATTTTAATATTCTATTTTTTTGTTATTAAAAAAATCCCCCCTCATCCCCCGCACAAATGGCAGGCTCTTCCTTCGTCTTTGGTAGCACAGCGTCCGTTTGTATTGCCGAAGTTACGACAGGTTTTATTATGCCTTATGCCCGAAGAGCGTGTCAGCCAATAGGCACACCCTCCATTGGATAGCAGAGCCTGCCGATAGGAGTTGGATTGCACTTCGGCCTCTTGAAAATCGACACCAAAATCCTCCGGCCAAAACCACACCTTTACCTTTCCCCCCAATCCTGCATAATCGAGTGTTGATTGGAGCATGATCCCGTACTTTCGCTCCCTTGAGTTCTGCATAATCAAGATGATGCCGGGCATTTTGTTGGTCTGCTGAGCATACCACAAGGCTTGACCTATCGCATGCTTCCAATGTGGCGCTTTTTTGACTTCTATGGCATAATCCTCCGTCAATATATCGACTCTTCCCCCCTTCACCTTAACCTCCCGCTTTCCATCCAGCTCTACGGCAATCCTATCGCTGTAGTAGGACTCGTTTTGTCCCAACAGTTGCAAAGCAAAAAATACAAACATGAGCATACAAATACTCCTATGTCCCAATGTTCTGCTCGCCATACCTAGTTTATTCATCTTGTACACCATCTGCTAATCCTCCTTATTATTTCTCCTTGAGGAAGGCCTTCCCTCTCCCAATTTTTTAATGATCCCAAATCCCACACTAACGCCCTTCCCGATCCCTACGTAATTAGGAATAACCAGATTCGATCGAAAGTTGAGCGAAAAAGTGAGATGAAAGACATTCTTATACCTGATGTACTTTTCATTTTTGATAACTACAATCTGGCATTTTAGAGGAAAGGGCGCTTCTGCTCCCATTTCCTCCATAAAAATCTCAAGGTGTTTACAGAGCATTTTTTCCAAAAAAGCGATCTTCTCTACTAATGATTCCAGCCTTTTATACAACTCAAAATTGTCTTGATTCAAAGAGATATAATTATGAATATTGTAGGTAAACAGTTTGTCAAAAGTCTGAATATTGACATACCGCAATCGCACATCTTCTATCTCAAGATCGTAATGGGTTCCATTTATATTAAAACAGAAGTCTCTCTCCCGCAAAAGATAATGGATGTCCTCCGTCGCTTCCTTCAAACACACCAAGCACGGACGTCGGTCTTTTATCTTGTACTGAATAAGCGGATATCGGTAGATAAATGTCTTATCCCCCAGATGATTGTGAAATAAATCCGACATCCTTTGGGTCTTCTCAATGATGGCTGCTCTCAACTTTGGAACATCATACGATTGCATCGGTTTGTCAAAAACAATTTGCAAAAAACGTGTGCGTGACATAGGCTCTGAATTGTACTGTTTGGCACAAATATAAACATTTTATTCTATTGAAGCTATATTTTGCCATACTTGTCAGCCAGATACAACACAGATCTACCCTAAATAGCCAATCTCGCTTCGTTTTAACAAAGATACATTTCATCAATGCAAACCCGTTGCACCCCCCACCTTTCTAAAAAAAACACTATATTTGAGGTGTATTACATCTGTTATATTAGATATTTTCATAATATATGACGCATAAGATACTCTTATCCATCACCGTGCTCCTACTTGCCTATACCAGTGTAAGTGGGCAACATAAGACGGCTCGGGATATGATTCGAGAGCGCAAAGGAATCTTGCGCCTTAGCGAATGGGCAGGACTCTTGAGTATCCATACCAATGGTGTAGCCCTAGGATATCGTAAGTCTAATATTGAAAAATACTACCTCAATACGTTTTATCAGTATGAAATGGCAAACATCCGCCATCCGAGGGAAGTATCTCGGTCTGTTGACCCCGCAGGCAATCGTCGAAGTGTATACGCCTATGGCAAGCAAAACACCCTGCTCGTACTCCGCGCGTCCAAAGGAAGAGTGAAGTACTATTCTGAAAAAGCTCGCACCGGCAATGTGGGCATAGGCTCTAGCTACCTATGGGGAATTACTTTAGGTCTGCTTAAGCCCTATTATCTAACGGTTCGAAAAGGGCATGATGACCGTGCTGAATCTACCTACATCAAATACTCTAATGAAACCGCAGACGTCTTCTTAGACCCTGTTCAAATAAGAAGAGCCGCTCCCTTTTTTACCGGAATAAAAGAAACAAAATTAATTCCGGGGGCACACGCTCAAGCAAGTCTGCACCTGACCTTTAGAGGCAATACGCCATTGGTCCTCGACATGGAAGTAGGTGCCAAAGGAGACCTCTTTGTTAGAAATATTCCCATCATGGTCACTGAACAGAATCGCCCCTTCTTCGTTAGTTTATTCGTATCTTTGCACATCGGCAAAAGAAAGTAAATTCATGATAGATCTCCCTGTTATTTCATCTTCTCAAAAACCTAGAAGAAAACCCGCCTGGTTAAAAGTAAAATTACCGACCGGAGAAAATTACAAAAGGGTCCGTTCCCTAGTCAATGAATACCAACTTCACACCATATGTGAAAGTGGTAGCTGCCCTAATATGGGGGAATGTTGGGGCGCCGGAACTGCCACTTTTATGATACTGGGTAATGTATGCACCAGATCCTGCAATTTCTGTGCGGTCATGACGGGAAGACCGCTAGAATACGATCTGGAGGAACCCCAAAAGGTCGCCGAAGCCATCCGACGTATGAACGTCAAACACGCTGTCCTCACTTCTGTCAATAGAGATGAATTACCGGACAAAGGGGCTGAAATATGGTATCAAACTGTTCGGGCTATCAAAAATACTACTCCACACGTCACCATCGAAACCCTCATCCCTGATACTCGAAGTAATTGGACGGCTTTGGAAAGAATGATCTCCGCTGGCCAAGAGGTCGTCTCTCACAATATGGAGACCGTCAAAGCTCTCTACAGAATGGTGAGACCCCAAGCCAAATACGAGAGAAGCCTCGAACAAATCCAAAGAACAAAAGCTTACGGCAAAAGAACAAAATCAGGTCTTATGGTCGGGCTTGGTGAAAAACAGGAACAGGTCTTCCAACTCATGGATGACCTTGTCGCTCATGGATGCGATGTACTGACCATCGGACAATATCTCCAGCCTACCAAAATGCATCTTGCAGTTGAAGAGTATGTGCATCCGGATATATTTGCCATGTACAAGGAAGAAGGTTTAAAAAGAGGGTTTGAGATAGTGGAAAGCAGTCCGCTCGTCCGATCGTCCTATCATGCAGAGCGTCATTTATAATTATCCATTGGGAGCCTTTCTCCAACGTTAAATACTGTGCCAACGATTTAAAACAATCCAATAAATGAAGTCCTTCTCCTACATACTTTACATCGCATTCACCGTGCTTACTTTCCAAAGTACTGCGATATTCGGCCAAGGCCACGAAGACATCTTCCCTGACAAATCAGGCAGCGAACTACTCAATCTTCTGAGAACTTCCTACAAACCCTCCACCGTATTGGATTATTACCACGCCCGCCTAAAGATGTACACCGAGATCTACAATGAAAACGACACCGTCTACGGTATTTATACCCGGTATGGACTCCACCTTGCGCCAAACGACCCGGACCCCATCGGAACCCTCATTCGCAACAATAGCCCCTATGGCATCAATACCGAACATACCTTTCCTCAGAGTAAAGGAGCCCGAGAAGGCAATGCGCGTAGCGATATGCACCATCTCTTTCCTGCTATGGCAAGAGTCAATTCGGCACGATCAAATTACCCCTATGCTGAAATCAATGATAACCGCACCCAATGGTGGTACTACAAAGACAAAGCCGTCCGTTCTATCCCTACAAAAAATAAAGAGGATTACAGCGAGAGCATAGATGGTGCCTTCGAACCAAGAGAAGATGTCAAAGGAGATGTCGCTAGGGCTATGTTTTACTTTATGACCATGTACCGCTCTCAAGCAGATGCAAGCTTCTTTAGCGGTCAGAGAAAAACCCTCTGCCAATGGCATCTCGATGATCCTGTAGATTCGGTAGAATGGGCTAGAAATGATATGAAAGCCCGTTATCAATCCGGCAAGAAAAACCCCTTTATATTGGATTGTACATTAGCGTACCGGACATTTTGCCCTGAATTTCCTACGAACTGTATCGTCGCTAATTTGGATGTGCTCAAGGCAGGTACGATAGCCACAGTGCATCCCAGCCCTTCCAAAGGCAAATGCACCATCGACATCCAAGCAAATGCTCCTGTCCAGGTTCAAATAACAGCCTATAATGTATCCGGAAAAATAACGGGAGAAGCTCGATCCAATACATTCTCCCAAAAGAGCAGTTTGCCAATGTTATTACAGGGATCCGGCCTTCATGTTCTGATAATTAAACTCCGTACCCCCCAAGAGGAACAAATCACCCTCGTCAAAAAAGTACAAGTAAATTAACCTTGATCTCGTATTTTTCAGATATTTGATTTTTTCTGTCTCATACGGCACGGGTTGGTTTCGCTCCCACGGAGCTTGCATGCGTTATGTTGTTCTTTGCTACAAAGATTTCGTCCCTACGGGACTAGGCTCTTTTGTGA
>JALSTN010000299.1 GCA_026983735.1 Saprospiraceae bacterium
TCTCCACTCCGCCGGCTGTTACATTTGGACGCAACTCTACGCTGTTATCCGGATAGGTTATGACCAAATTCATCGTATCAACCATACAGTTGTCTGTCGGGGTCGGATTTGTCCAACTCGCATGTCCCGAACAATCTCCCGTACCGCCCGCACTCGTCATTACTGTCATATCCGCTGGACAGGTTATCATCGGATCTTCATCATCTACTACTGTTACTCTCCATGTGCACATGCTCATATTCCCCGCACTATCTATCGCTGTATATTTTAAAGTACTTGTCTCACTTGGGAATGTATGTGTCATCGTGCCACCTAAGGTCACACCATTAAAACTTACCATACTTCCATCCGGATGCGTGATAACCAAATTCAAACTATCTATGTGACAATTATCCGTAGGTACCGGATGCAACCAAGTGTAATCTCCATTACAATCCCCTGTTCCTCCGCTTGATGTTCCTACCGTCACATCCAGTGGACAACTGACGAATGGACTCTCATTATCATTTAACGTCAATAATACATGACAGGTATCTCTATTATTATTATTGTCCTCTATTATTAATCGTACTGTCAGCGTGTCTCCATGATGGCTCCCAAATAATAACCCTGCTGGTGGCGTCTGTGTAATCGTATATGTTCCGCAATTATCCGTAAAGGCCGTGGCTGCAATATCCGGTATTATTCCATGGCACTGCCCCGGCTCATTGTTGATTGTCATATCCGCAGGACACGTAATCATCGGAGCACTTGTATCTACTAAGGTAATAGCTGTACTGCACCAACTACAATTGCCTAATGTGTCACATACCTTTACGTGTACCGTTATCGGAGAATTTGGCAAATCTGCTATCGTGAAAAATACCGTATCCGCCAAAGTAATCGTATCTCTTCCTATCTTACGTGTTATACTATCACAATTGTCTGAACTTAAAAATCCTACCTGATCCGCTGTCACATATCCCTCACACATCGCGCCAACAAATACCGTTACCGGGCTACATACCGCATCCGGTGCTTCATCGTCATTTACCTCCACTACAAACTTGCAAGTGTCACTTACATTGCCAGCCATATCTTCTGCTACATACCATACTTCTGTCGACCCAACAGGATAATATAAGCTGTATGCCTGTCCGGTCGTCCAACTTCCTCCTTTATCCAACGAATAACGCAAGGTCACATTCGTTCCATTACAGTTGTCTACGGCTATAATCGGTGCAAAGTTCGGTACTGCTCCACAGCTTCCCGGGTCATTACTATACACTAGTACACTATCTGGACAATTTATTATTACCGGCGCATCATTATCCTCTACCGTTACATTGAAACTACAAGTAGATGTATTGCCAGAGGCATCTGTTGCTGTCCATGTTACTGGAGTTGTCCCTAAAGGAAATACCGCCCCCTGCAAGGTCCATGGGTTTGGAGCAAATGGATAGTTGTGCATAATTGTACTATCCGGACAATTATCCGTATACGCAGCATCCAATGCCTTATCTAATACCACGTGCGCGCAGGTCGGATACTGTGTGAAAAATGTTATATCTGCAGGACAAGTCACAACCGGGTCTTCATCGTCCTGAACGGTTATCTTCCAGGTACACATACTCATATTACCTGTCGTGTCCCACACCGTGTACTTTAGATTGCTCACTCCCTTCGGAAAATCTCCCATCTCCACTCCGCCGGCTGTTACATTTGGACGCAACTCTACGCTGTTATCCGGATAGGTTATGACCAAATTCATCGTATCAACCATACAGTTGTCTGTCGGGGTCGGATTTGTCCAACTCGCATGTCCTGAACAATCTCCCGTACCGCCCGCACTCGTCATTACTGTTATATCTGCTGGACAGGTTATCATCGGATCTTCATCATCTACTACTGTTACTGTATAGGAGCATGCATCTTTATGTCCGGCCATATCTTCAACTGTATATACTACTCTTGTGACTCCGACGGGATAATCATCATGTAAGGGATGATTAATCGGATCCAATATGTGTAACGTCAATGGACCACCGGGATATGGATAATAATGATTCCTAAAAAAAGTAGAAACATCTACCCCACAATTCTCATCGACATGAGGACTCGTCCAACTAAACTCTCCCATACAATCACCTAATCCACCCGCAGAGGTCCCAATCGTCACATCTGCAGGACAACTAACCAACTCCGGAAATTCAGCGTCATTTAAAGTAACCTTAACACTACAAGTATCACGATTATTATTATTGTCCTCAATTATGAGCTGGACATAAATACTATCCCAATGAAATGACCCAAAAAGCGTACCTGGGGAAGGTGTTTGCGTTATGGTATACAGATCGCAATTATCGCTAAAAGCTGTGGCCGCAAAATCCGGTATTTTCCCATGACATTGTCCAGGCTCATTATCTACCGTTACATCAGCCGGACATGTAATCATTGGTGCACTTGTATCTACTAAGGTAATGGCGGTGCTGCACCAACTACAATTACCCAAAGTGTCACATACTTTCAGATGAACGGTGATCGGAGACAAGGGTAAATCAGCAGCTGTAAAAAATACAGTATCACTCAAGGTAATCGTATCTCTACCAATCTGCCGAGTGATGGTATCACAATTATCCGTACTTAAAAATCCTATTTGATCTGCTGTTACAAATCCGTCACACATAGCTCCCACTGCGACGGTAACAGGGGTACATACAGCATTGGGTGCTTCCGTGTCATTTACGATGACATTAAACATGCAAGTATCGCTTATATTCCCGGCCAAATCCCTTGCTCTATACCATACTACAGTAGTATCCAATGGGAAAAATAAGCTATAAGCGTGTCCCGGTGTCCAAGTTGCTCCCATGTCCAAGGAATATTCCAATACAACATTATCTATTCCATCGCAAAAATCTGTAGCGATAAGTGGTGCCCAGTTAGGAACTGCACCACATTGTCCGGGATCATTATTGTAGACCAAATTGGAGTCTGGACAATTTATAATATACGGTTCATCATTATCTTCTATTGTGACTGTAAATATGCATGTAGCGGTATTACCCGCTTTATCTGTTACCGTCCACATTACAGGAGTTGTCCCCCTAGGAAAAGCAGCCCCCTGCAAGGTCCATGGGTTTGGAGCAAATGGATAGTTGTGCATAATTGCACTATCTGGACAATTGTCACTATACATGGGATCCAATGCTTTATCAAGTATAACATGTGCACAGGTTGGTTTTTGAGTAAATAAAGTAATATTTGCTGGACATGTTATACTTGGATCTTCATCATCAATCACTTTAATCTCAAAGGAACAAGAACTGGCATTACCACTCGTATCCCAGACCGTATAATGAACAACATGCGTCCCGACAGGAAGAGTTTCAACTGCTGCAGCACCGGCAGTTACATTCGTTTGAGTAATAGATGTATTGTCCATGAGATTAACCGTATAATTCATACTGTCAATCATACAATTATCTGTAGGCGTCGGATTCGTCCAACTCGCTTCTCCATTACAGTCACCCGTCCCACCTGTGCTTGTCATCACGGTCATATCTGCTGGACAAGTAATCATGGGATCTTCATCATCTACTACTGTTACTGTATACGAACAGGCATCCTTATGCCCTGCATTATCTCTAACTGTATAAACTACCCGGGTAACACCTACCGGGTAATCATCATGTAAGGGATGATTAATTGGATCTAAAATGTGCAATGTCAAAGGACCACCCGGATAGGGATAGTAATGATTTCTAAAAAACGTGGCAACATTAACACCACAATTCTCATCTACATGTGGACTTGTCCAACTAAACTCACCCATACAGTCACCTAATCCACCAGCAGAGGTCCCAATCGTCACATCTGCAGGACAACTAACCAACTCCGGAAATTCAGCGTCATTTAAAGTTACGATCGTCATGCACGTGTCTTTATTACCGCTATTATCCTCAGAAATTAAACTCACCGTAACCATATCTCCATGGCTTGATCCAAAAAGCGAGCCGGCAGGAGGAGTCTGTGTTATCGTTACTGCCCCACAATTATCACTTACCACTGCTACAAGGTCCGGCACCTTACCGTAACACGTACCCGCTTCATTGTCAACCGTCATATCTGCAGGACATGTAATCATCGGCGCAGAAGTGTCACTAAGGAAAACTTGGGCGGAACAAGTGTCACAATTCCCATAAATATCACAGACCTTCATATAAACCGTTATTGGGGAAGAAGGTAAATCTGCTGATGTAAATGAAACACTCGGAGTAAATGTAACATTGTCCTTTGAAATCATTGTAGACATCGTATCGCAGTTATCCGTACTCAAAAATCCAACCTGATGTGCTGTAACGGTCGCAGTACACCCCACACCTACTATGGCATTGACATCTGTACATACAGCATCCGGTTTCTGTGTGTCCATTACCGCTACATGAAAGATACAAGTATCTCCTCCATTTGCATTTGTATCCCTTACCCATACTTCCACTGTGTCTACAATAAAATGACTTCCCGATCCATCTCCCGGAAGCCAGGTCATCCCCATATCCAGCGAATGTTCTATCGTTCCATCCTTACAGGTATCTTGAAATACAATCGCGTAATTCACATAAGCACCACAATCGTCCACATCATTTCCAACCTTTATCGTATCCGGACAAAAAACCACTGATGGGGCATCCGGGCAGGAAGATGAACAAGCTAAGGCCCGCTCAAATAGATCATTCCAACTGGCGTCTACATTTATACAACCTGGTCCTCCATTATAATAATCCCATCCCATAAAAAATATCTTACCACTGCCATATGTAATCTCTGCAACTGTTGTTTGATTAGCTCCAAATTCATATAAGCTTAATCCCCCTGCCGGAATACTGGTGGTAGTGAGGAATCCGGTACCATCATTATTCGCAACCGATCCTGCACCACCCGCAAGACATGAACCCGGTAAACTTACCGTGGAATTCGATATTCCACCATTAATGGCACCATTTCGTGTAAGAGAATACCCGAATACACTATTTAAAAACGCCACATCGGTAAAAATGATGAGTGAAGAGTGAATTATTAAAACTTTTCCTGAAGAGACAAAATTTTGTAGGGAAGTAGTCGCAGCAGCGTCGAGGGCTAAGGCTCCAATTTCTAATTCAGGAATAATGACTGCATCTTTACCCATAAGGGCCGGAGTCCAAGTAGCCCCGGTAGAACCAACAAAAGTAGTAACCGTATGACCGGCACCATTGTAGTAATTCAATAAATTCGTTGCTTCAGAAACACACCCAGGACCATTATCCACGTAAGCACCATCATAAAACAGAGCAATATTGGATTGGCCATTAATCGACACAGAAAATACGAATAAAAAACTTAAACCGGTAAGATAGCTTCGGACAAATGAATTCAGGTAAGTTAAAATGTTCATGGTTAATTGTTTTGTAATTGTTTCGTAGATGGACGAAATTAAAATTCCAATTATCCCTTTACTAATCAGTTCTTTTTCTCAAAGACCCTTTTTTTAGTAAAATAACTGAAAAAATAAATCACATTCACTCTTCTTAATCAACACGCAAATGTAACTACAAAACCTTTCAATTCAGGAATTTAAATATCTTTTTTTTACATATATTTTTATATAACTTATAGTGACAACAATTACAATATATTATAGTTGATGACATTTTATTATATGAACTCAATTTTCGCATTACTATACCTGGTTAACACCATTCTCCTTACTTCACAGCTTATTGGACTAGGATATCCGATAAATGTTTATCCTTAAAAAACAACTACATATGAACACTTTGACAACCATTCAATAATTGATTATCAAGTATTTCACTCAATTACTTGACATAATATTCTAATTTATTTTAGCTTTTAAACCAGATAGGTTATATATAATAAGTCATTTCCATTTGTCCTCCTGCTCTCCGCAACCTTCAAATGATTCTAGAATGGAAGAAAAACAGCTATGAAATGTGTAGAAGCTGCTTACTTCTCTATTCTAAAGAGCTTCCAAGAAAGCATAAATGAGTGCACAACATCAAAATTTACAGCCTATTTTCTTCCATAGGCAAGCGTAACCATACCAACTTGTCCTTACCTTTGTCTTGGTCCAATGACCTAATGTAATTTTACAGTTCTTCTAATCCTTATATATCTTCAGTAAGTATGATCTCCCCCCCTTCCAACAAAAAAAGCCCCGAAGCAAGCTTCGGGGCTTTTAACATGTATTCCTACACTATGATTGTATTAATCCACCTCTTCAAATTCAACGTCTGCGACATCTTCACCTGCATTGCCGTCCTGAGCGCCCGCTCCAGCTGTGGCATCCGCGGTAGCATTCCCATCAGCCCCTTGGGTAGCTTGGTACATCTCTTGGCTAGCCGTTTTCCAGGCTTCATCCAATTTGGTTTGAGCTGCATCAATTTTGTCCATGTCTTCCATCTTATGTGCCTCTTTCAACTCTTGTAACGCAGTTTCTATCACACCTTTCTTATCGTCCGGTAGTTTGTCACCATATTCTTTGAGTTGTTTCTCGGACTGGAAGATTAAAGCATCAGCTGCATTGAGCTTTTCGACGCGCTCACGGGTCTTTCTATCTTCTTCCGCGTTGGCTTCCGCTTCTCTTTTCATACGGTCTATTTCCTCTTGGCTCAAGCCGGTGGAAGCTTCGATTTTAATCGTCTGTTCTTTTCCTGAAGCTTTATCCTTTGCGGATACATTGAGAATTCCGTTGGCATCGATATCAAAGGTCACTTCGATCTGAGGTACACCTCTGGGTGCCGGAGGAATGCCCTCGAGAATAAACCTTCCCACGGGTCGGTTATCCTTAACCATTGGTCTTTCTCCTTGGAGAATGTGTATTTGGACGGAAGGTTGATTGTCCGTAGCTGTGGTATAGATCTTTGTCTTCTTTGCCGGAATCGTCGTATTGGCTTCTATCACTTTATCAAACACACCGCCCATCGTCTCAATACCGAGAGAAAGCGGAGTCACATCCAATAAAAGTACATCCGTCACGTCCCCACTCAATACACCCCCTTGGATACTAGCACCGATGGCCACAACTTCATCTGGATTAACACTTTTGTTGGGCTTTTTACCGAAGAAATTCTCAACTGCCTGCTGTACCATAGGGATACGCGTTGATCCTCCTACCAAGATGATCTCATCGATATCTCCTTTGGACAGTCCCGCTTGTTTCAATGCTTCCTGCATCGGTGCTATAGTACGTTTTACCAAGTCATCGACCAATGCTTCAAATTTAGGTCGGCTCAATTTCTTCACCAGATGTTTTGGCACACCGTCAACTGCTGTAATATAAGGAAGATTGATTTCGGTCTCTTGTGAAGAGGATAATTCTATCTTCGCTTTCTCCGCTGCCTCCTTCAATCTCTGCAAAGCCATCGGATCTTTTCGAAGGTCTATATTTTGCTCTTTCTTAAATTCATCGGCCAACCAATCTATAATCTTTTGGTCGAAATCATCTCCACCCAAGTGCGTATCACCGCTCGTGGACTTTACCTCAAACACACCATCTCCAAGTTCCAGGATAGATATATCATAAGTTCCTCCACCTAAGTCATAGACCGCTATCGTCTCATCTTTTCCGGCCTTATCTAGTCCATAGGCCAATGAAGCTGCCGTAGGTTCGTTAATGATTCGCTTTACTTCCAGACCGGCAATAGCTCCGGCCTCTTTTGTAGCCTGACGCTGAGAATCGTTGAAATAGGCCGGAACGGTAATCACCGCTTCCTTTACCTCTTGTCCCAAAAATTCCTCTGCCGTCTTCTTCATTTTTTGAAGGACCATGGCAGATATTTCCTGTGGTGTATATTCCTTGTCTCGCACCTTAATGCGCACTGTATCATTCGGTCCCTTTACTACCTTATACGGCACTTTTTTAACCTCATCGCCCAACTCGCTATAACGCCTTCCCATAAATCGCTTGATGGATGAAATCGTATTTTCCGGGTTGGTGATCGCTTGTCTTTTGGCAGGGTCTCCCACTTTGATCTCCCCGTTGTCCAAAAAAGCAACGATCGAGGGGGTCGTTCTTCTCCCCTCTTCATTTGGGATAACGGTAGGATCTTTCCCTTCTATGGTTGCCACTACCGAGTTCGTTGTTCCCAAGTCAATTCCAATTATTTTTCCCATTTGTATTTGGTTTTATTGTTTTCGTAGTAAATGATTATCGACTTTGTATTATCAATCCATGTACCAACTCTATCATCTTATAATTTTCCTGCCATTATGTCACCTACTTGTCCATCTGCCCGCCTAAACTCCTTAAATATATATGGCAACTTGTCTTTATTTGTCAGGTTGTGTCAGCCCAATGCCCTCCTCTTATTACATCTCTCCCCCCTGAAATTGCTCAGGAAGGTTGTATTTACTGCACTGCGCGTTAACCTTGTATGAAATCGTAAAGTGCAGCCATTTCATACCTCATTATCCTTGTATGAAATCGTAGTGTGCAGCCATTTTATACCCCATTGTCCTTGTATGAAATCGCAAAGTGCAGTCCTTTTATACCACTTTGTCCTTGTATGAAATCGCAAAGTGCAGCCATTTCATACCTCATTATCCTTGTATGAAATCGTAGAGGGCAGCCATTTCATACCACTTTGTCCTTGTATGAAATCGCAAAGTGCATAGTGGCAAATCAACAACATTCTTTGGCATTGCATATATATTAAGTATAATATAACGCTTTTTAACTTTAATGCCAAATTAACAATTTTATTTAATGAGGAGGCTCAGCTAACCCGTCTGGATGGAGTGTTGCTACAGTCCTTGGCAGAAACGTTCGAACGGCGCTCAAAACTTCATATCGAGCTTCACAACAAAACTTCTCGGGGCTTCCAAAATACCGGGGCGAGATTGATAGATCGTATTGAGGGCATTTCTCAGTTCGAAAGTCAAGCGATGCGCTTTGTACTGTGTCCCAAAACGCACATTCATCAGGGTGTATCCTTTATTTTGCTGTCGGAAGTCCACTTCCCCGGGAATAAACAATTCGAATACGCGATCGATCGCCAGCACTTCGGAGGTATAGTTCAAATTCATACCTGCGAAAACCGGTCCATAGGAGAACTCTGCATCCATTTTGGCTGTATGTTTATTGCGATACTTGAGGACATTGCCCTTATAGGAAGAATTGGCGGCATTGCGTTGAGCCAGGGTCAAGGACTGGTCGACGACAGGCTTGCCATATCCTGTAGAATCATACTCCTGGAATCTCGGATCCACGAAGGTATATCCGGCAATAAGTTGGAGTCCCCAGCTCTGGGTGCTCCATCTTCCCAGCATATTAGCATCGAGACCTCTTATGACGGTATTGCCGACATTTTGAGATTGAAAGTATAGTTGAAAATCCTTAATTAAGGCACTGAACTCCATCATGTCCTGATACCTGGACCAAAACGCACTCACATCGACAAATCCTTGCCACCCCTGCCATTGTAAGCCTTGTTTTAGACCCAACTCTGCCGTCCAACCTGTCTCGCTGTGCAAATAGGGATTTGGGATGATTCTAAAGAAGCCCGCTTCGGTCTTTATAAACTGCTCAGCAATCGTAGGAAAGCGATACCCTTGTCCCCAAGAAGCTCTAAGATGTGTCGCCTTGGCCAGGCGATAATTCATGCCTAACCTCCAGACGGGACGGCGTTCGCGGATGATGCCGTCATGAAGGGTATCTCCTACCAAATCCGAGGGGAAGACGACATCATTGTACTCATATCGCATACCTAGAGCCAAATTGAATCGCTCCCCGAATTGCTTATCCAATTGGACATAGGCGGCGAGATTGTCAGACACATAGGAGGTGTCATTGTAAAGTTCTGCCCGAACCCCAGTGCGCATTCCGACGATGCCGGCCGTAATATGAGCACCAAGAGATTCTATAGGATGATGCCATTGATACTCTCCATAACTCATTTGGCTTACAGTAGATCGATTGTCAGAGGAGCGATTGGTGATGGAGAGGTATCGACCGGTAAGTTTGTGTTTGCTGCCCCAACGATCGTGGTATTGTACGAAGGGATCGATATTATATCTCAGACTCTTGTTATGAGAAAGTCCGGTCAAAGTACTGGCCCGATAGGAATAGGCCTCGTCCCAATAGAAATAACTCTGTCCCTCGGTCGCATTGGCATTGGCATAGATTCCGAAATTAAGTTTGTCGGAATAACGGTATCGCAGACGGACATTGCCGCGTTGATACCGGCTAAAGGTATGCTCCTTAAAACTGTTATTAGAACGATAAAATCCCCCCAAAACGAGGTCGAGTTTCCCCAGCTTCTGCCTATATGCCACATAGGCGGACTGTTCACTCTTTAAAGTATCGCCCCACCATTTTTCTACAGAATCCGGTGGAGACATATAGGCTCTAAACAATCCACCTGCTTCGATCTCGGGATCGGATTTGGCGTACTGTGTTCTGACGTTGATAATTCCGTTCATAGCGGCTGATCCGTACAGTGCAGAGGCCGCCCCCTTTAAGACTTCTACCTGGCCGATATTCTCGAGTGGTAGGTCATTCCAGTGAGGAAATCCGGCATCGGGCTGCATGATAGGAATATCATCGAGCAACAATAAAACACGGCTTCCCGCCCCATAGGCCCATCCGGATCCCCCTCGAATATTGGCTTGTCCGTCGACGATCTGTACACCGGGAATCTTGTCGAGTACTTCATCGATGGAAGTGGCATTTTGGCTTTTGACAAACTGCGGAGAGATCACATCTATAGAGACAGTGGATTTTTCCAAGGGAATCTTGTATTTAGAACCTGTAACGATAGCGGATTTAAGCAATACATCGGTCGGGCTGAGTCGCACGACTAATTCCGCATTGTCTTTCGGTAGTGGGTACATTACAAAGGGTTTATATCCGACATACAAAAACCGGATCTCACATGCCTTACCATCCGGTATTACCAGTTCAAAATACCCTTCGGCATCACTCGTCGTCACTTGTTCACAATAGGTTATATTCACATAACCCAAGGGCTCATCGGTCTGCACATCGAAAACACGTCCATGAATGGACTGTCCTCTTAGCAATGTCCATCCCCCCAAGAGCATCCCTATAAATACTAAAGCGAATTTATGCATATCATATCTTGTTTTTTCCCAATACTTTAAAGTTTACCTAAGACATTCTAAACGCATCCCATCCACCCCTTACACTCAGAAATCGGCCTTCTCAAAATAATTACTCCGGTAGGTAGCATAGTATCTACTCTTTTCATACCCTACGATAAGGAGCCTTAAAGGTAAAGAATATTCTCTATCTGAAAAAACAACACACTACGACAAACGCATCCTCATGAATTGCATTACCTTTGTTGAGTAGTTTAGGAAAAACAAACCATCTTTCTATGGATCCATCATCAGGAGCTCGATTAGTACAGACGGATATAGAGGCATTTCGCAGCAAGATCGGAGATATAGCCCGCTCTATTCAGGATTTGACGAGCCAAGCGGACAACGCTCAACTCGCGCGGACCGTAAGTGAACTTCGGATGCATCTCACCGAGCCCTATTTATTTGTAATCGTCGGAGAGGTCAAAAGTGGTAAGAGTAGTTTTATCAATGCACTATTGCGCTCGAAGCACGAAATTTGCAAGGTTGCCCCTTCCCCAATGACCGACACCATTCAACAGATCGTATGGGGAGAAAAGCACAAAGAAGTCCCCATCAACCCCTATCTGAAAAAAATCTATTATCCGGATGACATTCTCAAAGAATTCACCATAGTAGATACCCCGGGGACCAACACCATCATCGAGCATCATCAGGAGATAACCGAGCAATTTATACCTGCGTCGGATTTGATTGTCTTTGTTTTTGAAGCAAAAAACCCCTATCGCCAAAGTGCCTGGGAGTTTCTCCAACTCATCCGGGGAGATTGGAAGAAAAAGGTTATTTTTGTCCTGCAACAAAAAGACTTAATGAACGCTGATGATCTTCAGATCAACCTACAGGGGGTCGTAGAACAAGCTAAAAAACATGAGATTGAGACCCCTATAGTTTTTGCTGTATCTGCGCTTCAGGAGCTCAACAATGAGCCGGACAGCGGTTTTGAGGACTTGAGAACGTTTATACAATCCAATATCACAGGAGGCAAGGCTTCTGTTATGAAATTGTCGAACAGTATCACTACTCTATCGAATATCAGCCATACCCTACACGATGGTCTATCCCTTCGAAAAAAACAATACGAGGTCGATCTCCAATTCGAACAAGAAGTCAAAGAACACCTCAAGGAGCACAGGGAGAAAGCCGTAAGGAGAGTAACTAGTCTAACCCAACAACTGCTCAATACTTTCGATGATATCACTTCTATGAAAGAAAAAGAGCTGGCATCCGAACTGGGGTTTGTACAGGTGTTGAAGCGCTCTGTGATGTCTGTATTCGGGCAAAAATACGATCTCAAATCCTGGATGCAATCCTTCGTGACGGATCTAGGAAAACAGCTCAATGACGGCTTATCCAAAGAGCTCAATGGAGGTATCAAGGAAATAGCGGAAGACATCCAAACGATGGTCCAACTTTTAGAATTAAAAATTAAAAACAGCACTTCCATTCTCAAGAACGACAGTGAAGTTTTTAGTGCCATTGCAGAGAAGCGGTATCAGGTATTAGAAAACATAAATGAGACCTTCCGGCAATTTGTATCCGATAGTTCCAATTTTTATGACGAGTCATTTCTCAGTAAAGATTATGATCTTGCACCCAATGTAGCAAAGGGAACAGGACTCGCTGTGGTAGGAGCCATGATTACAGCTTTAACCCATGGTTATGTATTTGATATTACAGGGGGAATTTTGACGACATTGGGGGTTTTGTTTGCGGGGGGGACGTTGGGATTGAATCGAAGAAAAATCCTCAAGACCTACCGGGAAAGTATCCGAGAAAACAGGAGTAAACTCGACCAAACACTCCAACAAAAACTCATCCGGTATATCGACCATCTCAAGGAGCGGGTTGAGGAGATTTTCGGCAAGTTGGAAGAACATTTGCGCCATGAAGCTGAGGAAATTAAGAATTTCGAGGAAGCACTGGAAGGATTGGACAACAGAATGCAAGCCATTCACCATGAAATTAATAACAAATATCCCTTTGTAAAAAATATCTCTTGAAATACCGTGTTTACCATGCTCCAAAATAATCGTAATTCGTCAACCCCGTACCTATTGTGAAAGAACGTCCAGCCTATACTACCTATAGCCTACCCTATGAAGAGGTTCCCTATTTCTCTGCTCGAGACAAGGCCTATAGCACCCATCCGGAACGATTTGAAACCCTTGTATCTTATTCTCCGGATCTAAAGGGTCTGGGACAAGCCTTGGAGCACAGAACACAATACCCGATCGACCGAAACTTGCTATATCAAACCCTAATCAAACAGTATAATGATATCGGACAGGAAACGCAAGGATTGGATATTTTACTCAGCCAAGATTGTTTTACGGTAACCTCAGCACATCAACCGGTGCTCCTCGGTGGACCTCTATATACCATTTATAAAATAGCAGCCTCTATTCATCTCTCCCGTCGATTGTCTAAGGAAAGTGACAAAATCATTCGTCCCCTTTTTGTGATGGGAACAGAAGACCATGACTTCGAGGAGATTAATCATGTGCACCTTTTTAACGAAGTGATACAATGGAACACTTCACAACCTATCGGTCCGGTCGGCCGGTTACATACGGAGGAACTTCGCAGCCTTCTCAGTGAAGTGATTCATCCCATACTGGGCTCTTCTTCGTATGCTGAGACATTAAAAGAACTTATAGGCAATAGTTTTATACCTGGAAGAGCTTATGGGCGAAGCTATCAGGCATTTTTGCTAAAGATATTTGCCGATACGGAGCTCATCGTACTTGATATGGATGACCCAGCCTTCAAACACCATTTCAAGTCCATATTACAAGAGGAAATCCTCCATGCTCCTACAAAGGAGTTGACCTTACGACGCCAGAAGGTTCTACAAGAAAAATGGGGAGGAAAGGCACAGATATTTCCCCGGCCCATTAATTTATTTTATCAGGAAAACGGACTGAGAAAGCGAATTGAAAAATCCGAAGAGGGATGGCAGGTATTGGATACTTCCATTGTATTTAATCAAACCCGGTTGTTAGAAACTTTGGAACAACATCCGGATAGATTTAGTCCCAATGTAGTCCTTCGCCCAATATATCAAGAATACATTCTACCTAATATTGCATTTATAGGAGGGCCGTCGGAAGTGGCGTATTGGATGGAGATAAGAGATGTATTTAAACATTTTGATGTACATTACCCTGTCTTGTTACGACGGCCGTCAGCGATATGGATTAACACTCGTGAAGCGGAAGTATTAGATAGATACGGATTAGCATCCCAAGAGCATCTACTACAAGGAATAAAGCGATGGGAAGCCTCCTTCATCGCACAGAGTAATACTCGTCCCATCCCATACGATTCGGCTGAAAAACACTTGCAAAAGGTCTACGCAGCGTTGCTCAAATATGCCTCTGAAGAAGAGTTGCATCTCGAAGCATACATAGAAGCTGCAGAAAAAAAGGGATTGCAGCTCTTACAGCAAGTTAATGCTAAACTAAACAAAGCCATCAAGCAAAAACACGGCATTTCGATTCGAAAACTGCACAAAGTCCATTCACAACTTTTCCCTGGGGGAAAACTTCAAGAACGCGTCAACAATTTCATACCAAACTACCTGCGATTAGGTCCATCTTTTTTCAATATTTTGATAGATCAACTTGACCCGCTAAGTCCGGGATTGAAGGTGTTTAAAGTGCTACCCTAAAGTGTATACACTCGTTATATGCTTGACTAAAACCATCCTTGACCGGGAGATCTTCTTGAATGTACTGCCTATTCAAATCTACTGCCTATTCAAATCTATTCAGGTTCAGCAGAGATAGCTTCTTTCTTGACCTTGACCGAATTGGGCAACTTCGCTCCCCAAAGGACATTCAACAAGTGCCCCAACTTTTCTTTGACCTCTGCGCGATCTATTATCAAATCAATAAATCCCCTTTCAAAAAGAAACTCTGCGGTCTGAAAACCTTTCGGTAAATCCTTTTTGATCGTCTCTTTGACAACACGAGGTCCGGCAAAGGCAATTAAGGCCCCGGGCTCAGATATATTGACATCTCCCAACATAGCGAAAGAAGCCGTCACCCCTCCTGTGGTCGGATCTGTCATGTAAGAAATAAAAGGAATCCCCGCCTTAGCAAGCAAAGCCAATTTGGCAGAGGTCTTTGCCATTTGCATTAAACTAAACGCCGCTTCCATCATTCGGGCGCCTCCTGACTTAGATATTATTATCAACGGCATCTGCTCTCTAATACAAAGGTCGATAGCCCGACTGATACGCTCTCCCATGACCGACCCCATAGACCCGCCTATAAAACTAAAGTCCATAGCTGCAACTACTGTCGGGATCTTATTGATCTTCCCGGATGCTACTGTGATCGCATCAGAAGAATCCGTTTTCTTTTTGGCAGCTTCCAATCGTTCAGGATACGATTTTAAATCTTTAAACTGCAACATATCCACCGAGCGAATCTCTTCAAAGTGTATCTCAAACGGTCCATCAAAAAGAATCTGAAAATACTCTCCCGGTCCAATGCGCATATGGTGATTGCACTTGGTACACTTGTAAAAGTTTTCTACAAACTTCTTTTTCGTCATGGTCTCCCCACAGCTCTTACACTTAATCCAAAGTCCATCCGGAATGGATCTTTTAAACTTAGTGGCTGTCTGAATCCCTTCTTTAAATCTCTTAAACCAACTCATATTTAAGTTTAGCTGTTTTTGTCCGCAAATGGTCCATGGGAAGTCACAAAGATAGTCAAAGATAGTACAAAAATGAGAAAAAACAAAGGGAAGCTGCTAGTTTTTCATATATGAAATAGTTATAATATGAGTATTTTTTACCCCTAAATGCAGCTATTCAGTCACATAAGCATTAGAATACAATATGATAAATCCCTTAGTTTTTTCATAATAATTAACAAATACATATTTTTTTGTGGTCAGAACAAAGTTCGAAAGATAGCATCAGAATACAAAGAATGGGATACATTTGCGGGACAAACATTAAAAGTATGTCGATAGATTGGAGTCATAAGCATCTCATTGTACTATCCGGCCCTACAGCTGTAGGCAAAACCGCTCTAAGTCTGCAGCTAGCAGGGTATTTCAACACGCCAATAATTTCAGCAGACAGCAGGCAAATTTATCGTCGTATGAACATAGGGACTGCCAAACCTGAGCAGGCCATTTTAGATGCAGTACCGCATTACTTCATAAATCATTTAGACATTTCCACCCCTTATAGTGCGGGGGCTTTCGAACGAGAAGCACTCGCTTTGGTACATCGTCTTTTTAGTGCCTCAAACGTATTGCTATTAGCAGGGGGAACCGGATTGTACATCGATGCATTGTGCAAGGGATTGGATGCACTTCCCGATGTACCTGTCGCAATAAAAACAGCTGTTTTACAAGAATATGACCAAAAGGGATTGGAGCCATTTCTAGAGGAACTCATGATCTCAGATCCCGATTACTATCACCGAGTCGATCGATACAATCCTCGCCGAATTCTCAGAGCGATAGAAGTCATTCGAACTTCCGGTAAGCCTTTATCTTCCTTCAGAAAAAACAGCCCAAAAAGCCGACTTTTCCAGACCCATTATATATTGCTTCAGCGAGAAAAAATCGCATTGTACGAACGCATTAATCAGAGAGTGGACGATATGATTCAACAGGGATTAATCGAAGAGGCGAGGAGTTTGCTCCCCCTTCGCTCCTATCGGGCCCTGGACACGGTAGGCTACAGGGAATTATTCGAATACTTTGATGGTAAATATACCCTTACAGAAGCTATTGAAAAGATCAAGACAAACACACGAAGATATGCCAAAAGGCAAGGCACCTGGTTCAGGCGCAGTGACAAATGGACATCTTTCCCTGCGGATAATGAAGCAGCAATATTAGATTATCTGAAGGCTACAATCGAAGGGTAAACTTTAAAATAAATGCTACTATAAGTAACTATAGTACACCTATGAATTCCTCCAAACCTGGAATATATTTCACCAGGAGATTAGGATCGTATTATGAAATGGTCGAACCATCTTCACAAAGAGGATCCGGACTTACAAAATGCAAATGGCCATCTCCATTTTGAGCCATTAGAATCATCCCCTTAGACTCAACCCCTCGTATTTTTCGCGGAGCTAAGTTGGCTAACAGAGTAATCTTTTTACCGATAATATCGGCCGGGCTAAAATCCGCAGCGATCCCTGACACGACTTGCCTTTGCTCGAAGCCCAAATCGATGAGCAGCCGAATTAGCTTATCGGTCTTGGGCACTTTTTCCGCTTCAAGGATGGTACCGGCACGCAAATCCATCTTAGTAAAATCATCGTACGATATCTCATCTTTCATAGGTTCAAAGGTAGATTGTAAAGCGGACTTGGACTCCTCCAATTTTTTCATTTGACGCTCAATAAAGCCATCTTCGATTCGAGTAAACAAGTGTTTGGGTCTGTTTATGGTATGTCCTTCATGGACTATATAAAACCCTTCAGCCAGGGTATTGGTAGCTTCCAAGAGTTCTCCTTCCTCCTTAAGTCTAGGGAGGGCTAAGAGATCCATGATTCTGTCAGAGGTGTCCGGCATAAATGGACGAGTGAGAAGGCCCAAGGCTGCAACATATTGGACAGCCAAGTGCATTACGGGGGCTACAACTTCAGGTTGAGTTTTTATTTGTTTCCATGGCTCATTGAATTGCAAGAGAGCATTCCCTGCTGTAGACAACTCAAGTAAGGCGTGCAGCGCAGACCTAAACTCATACGTTCTGAGACCCTGCATCACTTCATGCATCCTATCAAAAAGGTCCAACATTTCAGCTTCATGGGTTGAAATCTCCTTATTTCCTCTGGCGCTGAAAACTTCATCCAAGTCATTGATCTCCGGGACAACACCATCATAATATTTATGCATCAATACGACTACGCGATTGATAAAATTAGCGAGATTATTAACCAAATCCGTATTGACTGCATCCTGAAATCCTTTCCACTTGAACTCACTGTCTTTGTGCTCAGGCATGATCTTAATGAGATAAAATCTAAGTTCATCTACTTTATCCGGGGCCTCCTCCAAATACTCATGTGCCCAAACTGCCCAATTTCTAGAAGTGGATATCTTATCTCCTTCCAGATTCATAAACTGGTTAGCAGGCACATGGGTGGGGAGAATAAAATCCCCATGAGCCTTCAACAATGCGGGAAAAATAATACTGTGAAAGACGATGTTATCTTTACCGATAAAGTGTGTGAGTCGGGTCTCGGGATCTTTCCACCATTGCTCCCAATCTCCGGAATGTTCTTTGGCCCATTGTTTGGTCGAAGAGATATACCCAATAGGGGCATCCATCCATACATAGAGCTTTTTGCCTTCACTTCCGGGAATATCATGGGGAACATCCACTCCCCAGTCCAAATCCCGTGTCATAGCACGTGGTTGAAGTCCACTGTCTAACCAACTCTTGCATTGGCCCAGAACATGATTCTTCCATTCGTCTACATAGTGATGCTCTTCCCCCTCGAGTATGCCTTGCTCTATCCAATCCCTTAACCAATCTTCATGCTTGTTAAGTGGAAAGTACCAATGACGGGTTTCCCTCAACACCGGCTTGGCCCCCGTAAGGGTAGATCTGGGATCAATCAGATCCGTAGGGCTAAGCGCGCTACCACATTGCTCACATTGGTCGCCGTAAGCTTTGTCATAATTGCATTTAGGACAGGTACCGGTGATGTATCTATCGGCCAAAAACTGTTGTGCCGATTCATCGTAATACTGCTCGGAAGTCTTTTCTATGAACTCACCTTTGTTGTAGAGATGCTTAAAAAAATCACCCGCCGTCTGATGATGCAAATCAGCCGATGTCCTATGATAATAATCGAAAGAGACATTGAGTTTAGCAAAGCTATCGACAAACATTTTGTGATACTTGTCTACAATGGCACGAGGGGTTTGCCCTTCCTGCTTGGCGCGCAAAGTAATGGCAGCACCATGTTCATCAGAGCCACATATAAAAAGGGTCTCTTCACCCATTAACCGACGAAAACGAGCATAAATATCTGCCGGAATATAACATCCAGCCAAGTGTCCAATATGTAGTGGCCCGTTGGCATAGGGCAACGCTGCTGTAATTAAAAATCTTCGGGGTATGATCATGGCAATTGGGGATTTGAAATGCAAAGGTACTGCAGTTTTTAAATATATAAGAAAATTTATATATTTAATTATTATTTTTTAATAGATCGATTGGGTTTAGGTTAAAAAAAATCTTTGCTCATATTATCCCAATGCACTCCCCGACCAACCAAGTTCTCAAATGCCTTCATCTTGACCTTAAGCTCCTTTAAAAATGCTTGATGTCTTGCACTTCTTGGATGCAAGGGCCTATGATTCAACGCCTTCAAAATGCTTTCAGCCTGTCGGAGGGTCGATAAGGTATTCTCCTTCATAAATGAAACTTTAAACAATTCCCAAATATAATCCGTGGCCATCTTCGAAGGGTGCGTCATATCCTCGGCATAAAATCGATAATCCCTCAATTCGTCGAGGAGAATTTCATACGAAGGGAAATAGACTACATCCTCTCTACCTGCTTCCATTTGGTGGACTAGAACATTGAGTAGACTTTTGCTGTAATTATTCTCTATTAGTCCATCCCTCAAGTGCCTTACCGGACTAATGGTCAATATCACCTTTAATCCCGGGCGAAATTCTTTTAATCGATTAAATAACCGCTCAAAAGTACTTCTCATCTCCTCCAAATCAATAGGTCGATGTTCAAACATTTGAGCGGGTGCCTTATGACAATTACTCACCACTTGTCCGGTCTTTTTAAGCACGTAATACAAACTTGTGCCAAAAGTTAATATCAACACATCCATTTCATTTATAAATCGGGTAGCCTCCTCGTAAGAGCGATTTATCCCGGATAGAACCCTATCCTTATCCGTCCCCGAAAAGCTCCCGTGATGATCCCACGAATGCCATAACGTCCCATCGAAATACAACTCAGATGGACGGTAGAGTTCTCCGTCCAACAAACGATTCAAAGACCGTACAATACTCCTGGGATTGTACTGTATACCCATCGGATTCGAAAGAACTTTAAGCTTTCTGCCCTGCATGCGTAGGGCCATATCTTGGGCAAAGCAAGAACCAATTGTTAACACATTAGTGTTATAATTGATTTCAAAGGGATACTCCGGTATTTGAACGGGAGTTCGAAAGATTTTCGACTGAATTTTATCTTGTCTCATACGAGTAAAAGATTCTGACTTTTGGATAATCATAGAACCAATACAAATTGGTATCAATTGCTTTTCAAACGAGCCCACTCAGAAGCATTCAAGTTAGAAACGCACATTTTGCCCCCTCTTATTGGTCTTAATCAAAGAATATAGTCCCTTCAAGTAAAATGCTTCAATCGTCTGACTTCTTCTTCTGTCAATACTCTATATCGTCCTCTAGGAATATCTTTCTTAGTCAAACCGGCAAACCGAACTCTATCTAAGCGAACGACTTCATAACCAAAATATTCAAATATACGTCGCACAATGCGATTGCGCCCCGAGTGAATTTCCACCCCTACTTCGGTAGCAGGGCGACCTTCCAGCACAGAGATTTTATCCACTCGGATAGGTCCATCCTCTAGGGCAATCCCCTCTCGAATTTCTTCCATATCCTCCTTGCGAAACGGTCTATCCAGCTCCACATGATAGACTTTTTTAATCTCATTGCGAGGATGGGTCAATTTATCCGCCAAAGCGCCATCATTTGTCAATAGGAGTAAACCTGTGGTATTGCGATCCAATCTTCCGACCGGAAAAATCCGAAGCTTTTTGTGCTCCGGTTTGATAATATCCATGACCGTCTTTCTCCCTTTTTCATCTTGGAGTGTAGTAATTAGATTTTTGGATTTATTCATTAGGAGGTATAGGTGATCTCGCTCGGGTTTTAATGGTCTTCCCTGATAGACTACCTCGTCTTGTTCCGTCACTTCCCTAAAGGGCTGAAGGATAACTTCGCCATTGACTTGAACGAGTCCCCTCTTAATAAGTTCGGCAGCTTTTCTTCTAGAGCAAACACCCGCATGTGCGACGTATTTATTGAGCTTCATTGACTTAATATTTTCCATTTGATGACCCTATCATTTAAGGGTCCATCATCAGAATGCATCATCGGGAAAATCATTAAACCCTCCATCCTCCTCCAAGGAGAAAGAATCTCCACCGACAGCCTTCAAATCATCATTCAAACTGGATGGTAAGAGGAAATTATCATCCTCAATATTGACAAATTTCGCAAATTGAGCGATAAATTTGATGTTGATGGTTTTTAAGGCTCCGTTTCTGTGTTTTGCGATAATCAGTTCTGTTTTCCCTGGAGGATCCCCTTCTTCTTCCAACTTATAGTATTCCGGTCTATAAAGGAATGATACGATATCCGCATCCTGCTCGATAGCACCGGACTCCCGCAAGTCTGATAATTGAGGTCGCTTATCTGTGGTGCTCCGCACTTCCACCTGACGGCTCAACTGCGCAAGGGCGATTACCGGCACTTCCAACTCCTTAGCAAGCCCCTTTAAAGCTCTGGAAATACTACTGATCTCCTGCTCCCTATTCGTGCGTTTGTCTCCTGCACTAGCCGTCATCAACTGCAAGTAATCGATCATTATCAGTTCGATATTGTGATGTTGTTTGAGTCTTCGACATTTGGCCCGGAGTTCAAAGATATTCAAGGCGGGCGTGTCATCTATATAGATAGGGGCATCGCTGAGTTTTTCGATGGCGCGATTCAATTGAGCCCATTCGTAGTCCTCGAGTTGGGCATTACGCATCTTTCCCCCTTCGATTTCCGCTTCCATTGATATAAGTCTTTGCGCCAACTGGAGGTTAGACATCTCTAGGGAGAAAAAAGCGACGGCTTTACCGTATTCTAAAGCAGCATTGCGCGCCAAAGCCAAGGTAAATGAGGTTTTACCCATACCCGGACGAGCCGCCAAAATAACGAGATCAGATCGCTGCCAACCATTGGTCAGACTATCCAAATCTTCAAAGCCGGAGGGCACCCCTGTGAGGTCATTTTCACTTTGGGAGATAGTCTCCATTTGAGTCCTGGCTCTAAGTACGAGGTCTCCTATATGCTGGTACCCCCGCCTAAGGTTTTTATCTGTAATTTCATAGAGTCCTTGTTCTGCAGAGTCGAGCAAGTCAAATACATCTTTGCGATCTTCAAACGAATCATTAATAATCTCTGTTGATACCCGTATGAGTTCCCTTTGAATATATTTTTGAGCAATGATGCGGGCGTGAAACTCAATATTGGCCGCAGAGCCGACTTTATTGGTCAAATCGACGAGATAGCTCACTCCGCCTACCTCTTCAATTTTCCCTGACTTCTTAAGATTCTCCGTAACGGTCAAAAGATCAACCGGTTGTGATTTTTCAAACAGATTCAGACAGGCTTTATAAATTTGCTTGTGCTGTTCTTTGTAGAAACTTTCCGGGCGCAAAATATCAAGGACAACCGTCAATGCATCTTTCTCCAACATAATTCCCCCCAACACTGCCTGTTCGAGATCCACCGCTTGTGGCTGTACACGACCATATATCAGATTGGTCAAATCTCCAGTCATTCCTCGACGTCCTCCATCAATCTTACGCATCGGCGCATTGTGCTCTGCCATAGCTTACCTTTATTAATTTGCTTTATAAAAATCAGAAACAAAGAACAAATGTACACTTTTCATTATATATGAAATGGTTGGCCTTCTTTACATGTATGTGAATATCGGCCATAGCATGTGGAAAACCTTGTGGATAAGCCTTCGTTTTTATAACATTACATTTTTTTATACATTAACAATTATGTTAATGCTAAAGTTTATGGGATTACAAGATTATACCATTATTAAACCAAAACCCCGCATTAGACCCATCATCGGAGATAAAGTATCAAAATTCAATCGCAAACAAGTCTTTAAGCTTAAAAAAAGACAGAAAAAACACATTAAGATTTTATATAATATATTTCTATTTTCGGCCATTTCATATCTTTAAAATTTTCTAATAAATTGAAAATAAATGTATTATAAAATTTCTGCAGCTATGTAACCGCTGCGCTCTCACATGAATTTTTTTAAACATACTTCTGTGTGAAATTTATGTTTAATAAAATTCATGTTCGTTTCATACAAATAGGTGTGGAAAAGTTTTATGCGCACTATAAATTGCTATCACTTAAAGATTAGGAATTGCAGTATCTTATCGCAGGTCAACTCCTTAAAATCATCCTATTTTCGAATGAGGGTGCAGGAAGAAAAAGTAACCCTCGTGCAAAATGTTCGATAAAAACGCACAAAGCGTCTAATACATTACCTATTTTTTACATATCAGATAAAAGGCGACCATTTCATACCAAAATAAAAAGTGGATGGACACTTAAAAACACGGCCAACTATTGCTTCCTACCCCAAAGACTCTTTCTCAACCATCGGGTCGTCCTAAATTCCCATGCGATCAGTGCGAGAAGGACCGTATATTCTAAAAGAACAACCCACATCGCTTCGCTGTAGGGATGGAAACTGTAATTGATGTAAGTCAAGGTAATCAAATAAGTCCAAACGGGCACAATCGCATTGGGGACAAATACTGATAAAAACAACGGAAGAAGCAAGTACCAAGGGTGCAAGATCAGGCTTAACAGGGCATAAATCATATAACTCAACAATAAGTATCCCGGTAGATTTCTCATGGGGATAGGCCGTCTAGCCTTTAGAGCTACCCAAAGAATAGCAACAAGGGACACCGCTGCCAAAGCAGGGCCTATAAAATGTATGAGATTATACCCCACAAAGTATTTTCCGATGGCTCGAAGAATATAATAAAGCCCTGCATTAAACTCAAAGGTGCCATAGTACAAATGCAGACTTGTCCAAAAATGCATCCAGCCGACTCCCCATAAAAAGGGAACAAACAAAAGTCCCCCGATAAGACAGCATCCCAGCAAAAATCTAGTGATAACACGGACATCGCTCAGATACAATAGAATCAAAGGCAAAAACATCAAAGGCAATAATTTGGTACTGACAGCCAATGCAAAAAGCCCCCCACTCCAAAACCACCTCTTTCTAGCTAAAGCCAAACCGCTCCACAACAAAAAGGCAATCATCAAGCCTTCAAAATGCATATTTCCCATGATTTCTAGTATTGCCAAGGGGTTGAGCATAAATAAGAGTAAATTCCAATGGGACAACCTAAACATGCGCAAAGCAAGCAACAATCCATACATTGTAAAACCCTCACCCAAGAGCAAAAGCAATTTCATAATAAAAACCATCACCTTCATGCTCCCGAAGAAGGAAAAAGTAGACAAGAAAAAAATAATCTGCGCTACCGGAGGATAAACGGTGTAGTAATTAGGGGAATTGAGTTGACTATAAAGAGGGTTTAATTCTCCGGAAAGGAACTGGTGAGTAACCAAGAAATCCTCCGGACGATCACTCAACGGATGAATCCCCAAATGCATCATTTTACCATCCCAAATAAAGCGAAACACATCATCTGAGAGGTTGGGGAGAGAGAATAGCAATACAATTCTCAAAATCAAAGCGAGTATAAAAAACTGCCGCCAAGAATGCCCCATCACACCGAGGTGAATACCTAAGGCGTATCCCAGAAATGCCAAAGTATAGCCAGTAAAGATAAGCTTGAAATTATCCTGAGAGGCATAAAATCCTACGAGGAGAATGCCACCTGTTAAAAGTACCATTCCTAGAACTTCTAGCGCTCGAGTAACATTCGTAACGGATCCGGCTTGCTCTTTCTTCATAATTATCTTAAGCGATCCATGGACTTAACCAACTTTTCATCTGATGCAATCTGTCTTATGGCAAGCAATAGCAACACGATGGTCAAAAAAGGCAATGCTATACCCGGGCCCGGACGCACTTGACAACCATCGGGCAAAACTGCATAATTCTGATAAAACCACACGCCCATAAAAATGCTAAATGCCAGAAGAAAGAGAATCGACATCTTGGACAAAAGAATCTGACGAGGTCTATTTTTAAATATTAAAATTGCCAAAATATTAATTAGAGTGACGATTCCCACAAGAATAGCGGATATTGGGCTATCCAAGGCTTCATAACGACCATCTGCCAATGGAGAGCTTGCATCTATTACATCTGTAGCAGGTAGTTGGATATTGCAAATCGCCATTTGCTCCCATAACAAAAGAGCAGATGTGACCGCCGCCAACAATAACAATAGGGTTTGAATACGTTGTATCATTTGATTATTAGGTATTAGTGATGATATGAACAAGGACTTAGCCTCTTATGCATGTGCAATATTACGGAGAATGTATTAATATTATCTAAACTTATCGGGCCAAAAAGCGAAATCAGACCATTATACCCTCATCCACAGTACATTCATCCCAATTGCAACAAGCGGTGAGAACAGTAAATTAGGAATAACTCATTAAATTATTATTTAATATAAATCATATTGGCAACATATTTGATACATATTATTAATAATTTTAATACTAAAAACTAACCACAAAACAATCCTGGCAAATGAGCATTAAAAAATTCAAGAAGCTATCTAAAAAAGTTCATGCGATCATAGACAATATGGAGGGCAATGAATCATTGAATACCATAGAAAGAGACCTGATCGCTAACTACCTCTTGCAGATGTATGAGATTATACGTATCTCCCCAAACTACGAAAACAGAGAAAAGAAAGAAAAGCAGGTAGCGCATATCGATGCGGCATACGTCCTTGAAGAGATTCCGGCGAAGCCTATCTCTAAGCCTTCGCCTGTTGTACCAAGGGAAGACGCTCCTTCTCGTCCTGCTCCTTCATCTGTACAAGCAGAAGTTGCTGTAAAGGTGGAAAAGGTTACTAAAAAAAGTAATTCGGAAGGGGCACATCTCATAGATGAATTATTGGAATCATTTGAGATGAACGACTTGTCGGATAAGCTGAGGATGCAGCCTATTAAGGACATACTCAAAGCAATGAGTATCAATGAAAAAATATTTACCATCAACGAATTATTCGGAGGGGATAAAGTCACCTTTGACCATACAATTCGTGCGCTTAACGAGGCAGGTAGTTTTCAGGGTGCCAAGGACATTCTAACAGATGAGATTATTGAGAAATTCAATTGGACCGCACCGGATAAAATCAAAAAGCTGAAGCAATTCTTAGTTTTGATAAAGAGGAGATTTATCTAAATTTTGGCAGTAGTAAGGGGTGATATCACTATTTGGGAATACTGCGACCCATGCCCCGCATAGGAGCCCTCCTTAAATTACAAAATAGATAAAACCAGACAGAGCTAAGATGAAGAAAAAGATAAAGACTATTGGGGTATTGACTTCGGGCGGAGATGCCCCAGGTATGAATGCCTGTGTGAGAGCAGTGGTAAGGGGAGCCCTTAAAGAGGGACTAGAAGTGTACGGGATCGAACATGGATATCAAGGTATGATTCAAGGCAAGATGCGCAAGATGAATTGGAAATCAGTAAGTGGGATCATGCACCAAGGAGGGACCATTCTCAAGACCGCAAGGAGTGAACGATTCCGCACCAAGGAAGGTAGGGAGATAGCCTATAATCAACTCCGTCATTACGAGATTGATGCTTTGGTTATTATCGGAGGAGACGGTTCTTTTAAAGGGGCTTTAGAGTTTTCTTCAGAATTTGACATTCCGGTCATCGGATGCCCGGGCACGATAGACAATGATATCTTTGGCACAGACTTTACGATCGGCTATGATACTGCCATCAATACGGCCATGTGGGCCATAGACAAAATTAAAGATACCGCCAATGCCCATGACCGATTATTCTTTGTCGAAGTAATGGGACGAGATGCGGGGTTTATCGCATTAAGAAGTGGGATTGCTACAGGAGCAGAGTCTGTTTTAGTTCCGGAATCCAGTACAGATATCAATCGACTCATTGCCAAGCTTGAACGTCTTTACCAGGTCAAACAGCGTTCTTGTATCGTCGTTGTAGCAGAGGGAGATGAGATGGGCGGTGCTTTTGAGATTGCCAAAAAGGTCGGTCAACGATTCGACAAATACGATATCCGGATAACGATTCTCGGTCATATTCAACGCGGGGGGAGCCCCACCTGTATGGATCGAGTCCTAGCCTCCCGACTTGGATTAGAAGCCATTAGAGGCTTACTGGACGGACAAAGAGAAGTTATGGTCGGTAAAATCTGTCATGATATCGTATTTACCCCTTTAGAGAAAGCGGTCAAACATCACCATGAGCTCAATCCGGTCTTACTTGACATTATTGATATACTCTCTTAAAACACTTTAGGTTCCAAAGGTGTTTGAGTAGAAAAGAGGACACTCTATAAATAAATCGTGCAATACCACATGCACTTATAGATGCTTCTCCGTTAATAAAATCCAAGTGTACATCCTATGGCACAATACGACAGAAACCATTTGCGCAGCGCACTTTTAGTGCCGGTCGTTGTTGTTTTTCTCATCGCATTTTTGCATTTTCTCAGGGTAATATTGCTCGTCCCAGCTCAACTGTTCAGTGTCCTCCCTAGGGATATACATTACCTTACCGGCATTCTGACTTCTCCCTTCGTACATGGAGGAATCGGGCATCTACTATCTAATTTACTTCCTCTTTTTGCAGGACTAGGCGTTATTATGCTGTTCTATCGAAGAGTAGCTATTAAGAGTATTTTATCCATCTATATCCTCACGGGTGTTTTCGTATGGCTTTTTGCCAGAGAAGTGTATCATATAGGTGCTAGTGGAGTCGTTTACGGATTGATATCCTTCATCTTTTGGTCCGGGATTTTCCGCCGGAGTCTGAAGTCTATCATGCTTGCCTTGGTCGTAATGATTCTATATAGCGGGATGCTCATCGGGGTGTTTCCCGTCCGCGAAGGAGTCTCTTGGGAGAGTCATCTCTTTGGAGTAGTTGCCGGAGTGATTATCGCTTTTTTGATGAGAAAAGATAAAGAACCGGACGAGATACAGAAGCCTTATGACTGGGAACTCATAGAGGAAAAGAAAGAGCCCTTTTTTGACCCCGGAACATTTGATGATACGAAGGACAATCGCTATACTAATTCCTATTTTTAGGTATGAAATGGTCAACTACTAAAAAGAACTAAAATGCCAAAAGAATTCCAAACACTTCTACGGATTCTCAATCATAGACGAGCGATAAGAAACTTCTTACCGGAGCCTGTCCCTCCAGCTATCATAGAGGAATGTATACAAGCTGCTCTGTTAGCACCGAGCAGTAGCAACCTCCAACTTTGGGAATATTACCACGTAATTCATCCCGATAAAAAGCAGGCGTTGATAAAAGCTTGCATGAGCCAACCGGCTGCAGCCAATGCACCGGATCTCGTGGTTGTCGTCACACGACACGACCTATGGAGACAACGATGCAAAGCCAACTTAGACTTTATCCGCAGCCTACAACAAGACGAGCCGAAGGAGAAACCAATTAAAGCGGAGACATATTTTCGCAAGACGATTCCGATGTTGTATTATGATATTGGAGGTATTTTGGGCTTTCTTAAAGCCATCGGGGCTTTCTTTATTGGCTTGCGTCGTCCTATGTATAGAGAGGTGAGAGCTTCTCAAGTGCGCTCAATGGGCCATAAGAGTGTAGCCTTAGGTGCCCAAACATTTATGCTCGCCCTGTCAGCAGAAGGATATGACTCCTGCCCGATGGAGGGGATAGACAGCCATCGCATTCGCTCTATTTTAGAACTCCCGCGAGGAGCAGAGATAAACATGGTTATTTCATGTGGAAAAAGAGCCGAAGGAGGCATCTACACACCGAGGTTCCGATTGCCGATCGAGAATGTTTTTTTTAGGATTTAGGGGGACTAATTCCAAAGCACTGTCGAGTAGCATCTTCCCTCCCTACCCTCTCTTTAGGTACTCTCCCGATCTTTTATGAGAGCAGGCTTCCATTTTTATTTTTTGAGTAGAGTCAAGACACACCTCCTTTGATTAGCCATCCCATTTAATGTCCTACCTTAATCACTGAATATCTTATCAAAATAAATACTAATCAAACCACCTAAATCATTTAGCACTAACACATACAATAATATTATAATATTTATATTTTTGAATTTATTATATTTAT
>JALSTN010000300.1 GCA_026983735.1 Saprospiraceae bacterium
GCTGATGTTGGAATGCTTTATAGATAGAAACATTATTATCTCTCCAACTAAAATGAGTTGTCTCAGAAGGTGTTCTACCTGCTCCACTAGAACCTGTAATGGCGTGAATATGCACCGCATCTTGTATTTTGTTGACCTTAGCCAGGGGCAGTAGGGCTTGCTGAATAGCAGTGGCAAAACATCCAGGGTTGGCGATATATTGCGCTTCACTAATCCTATCCCTATTGAGGGAAGGTAGCCCATAAATAAATTTCATTCCTTTAAAGATAGCTTGCTCCTTTAGACGAAAATCTCTACTCATATCGATGATATGCGTCTTGGGAGAGAAGGTATTTTCGGCTAAGAATTGCTTGGAAAAGCCATGCCCCAAACACAGAAAAACTAAGTCTATATCCTTTAGGAGCGTGCCGGTAAAATGAAGGTCGGGGCGATGGAATAAATCTCTATGGGTATGCCAAACCGGTTCACCTGCACGAGAATGACTAAAAATGAAATCTATTTTCACTTGTTCTATGTGTATCAAATGCCGGATTAATTCTCCGGCTACGTATCCACTTCCCCCGACGATGCCTACTCGTATCATTTCTCTTGATTTATTTGGTTTATAATTTGCATTGGATTGGCCAAGATTTTAGTGAACCCCTGTACGTCACGACCACTCCACCGATCATGGGTTTCCCCATATTTTCCAAAGGAAGATTGCATCAAATCGCCAGGTGCCTCTATTCCCAAGAGTTCGAATCGATAGGGATGAAGAAGTACGTAAACTTTTCCGGTTACCGTCGATTGGGTATCCTCTAAAAAACACTCAATATTGCGCATTACAGGATCCAAATACCGAGCTTCATGAAGAAACATACCATACCATTCTCCTATTTGATGCTTCCAATGTTGCTGCCACTTGCTCAAGGTGTGTTTTTCTAAGAGATGATGCGCCTTGATCGTAATTATAGCTGCCGCAGCTTCAAATCCTACCCTTCCTTTTATCCCTATGATGGTATCTCCTACGTGTATGTCACGTCCGATGGCATACGGACTAGCCAGCATTTCAAGTTGCTGTATAGCCTTAACCGGATGCATTTCTACATGATCGAGTGCGATGAGCTCCCCTTTGAAGAAAGATAAAGTGACTTTACGGGGAGTCTTGGCCCTCAATGGACTAGGCCAAGCTTCTTCAGGTAGAGGTAAGTGGGATGTAAGGGTTTCTACTCCACCAATACTAGTTCCCCACAGCCCTTTGTTGACCGAATAACGAGCTTTTTTCCAGTCTAGGTCCAATCCATGTTTTGCTAAATATTGGATTTCTTCTTGTCTAGTGAGTTGAAGCGTCCTAACGGGTGTTAGGATTTCCAGCTCTGGGGCTACTAATTGAAAGATTAAATCAAATCGGATTTGATCATTTCCTGCCCCAGTACTACCGTGTGCTATATAATCGGCTCCAATTTCTTTGGCATATTTGGCTAAGGCAATGGCCTGATGTACACGTTCAGCACTTACTGAAAGCGGATAAGTATTGTTTCTCAACACATTTCCATAAATGAGGTACCTGATGATATCTTTGTAGAATGGAATTGTTTCTTCCAATACTTTGTGAGACTTAACCCCTAAGTGTAGCGCTCTTAGGGATATTTTTTCCAGCTCCTTTGAGGAAAAACCTCCGGTGTTAACAATGGCAGAATGTACTTCTAATCCTTTTTCTTTGGCGAGATATTTTGCACAGAATGAAGTATCCAATCCTCCGCTAAATGCGAGTAAAACTTTTCTTGTCTTTTTCATGGATGGTTCGTTTTATTGGATTTGTAGAGCATAGCAGTGCAGAGACACATTTTTCTTTTGGTACGCTGTAAAATATCATAATTGACACAACTTTGACATCCTTTCCAAAAAGCATCATCTTGGGTTAGATCAGAGAAGGTAACCGGTTTGTAGCCCATTTCTGTGTTAATTTTCATAACCGCCGCACTAGTGGTAATTCCAAAAAAATTGGCATTGGGAAATTTTTCTCTGGAGAGTTCAAAAATTGCCTTTTTGATCTTGCGCGCCAATCCTGATTGCCTGAATTCAGGATGAACGATTAGGCCCGAATTGGCTACATACTTTTTGTTTTCCCAACTTTCGATATAGCAGAAGCCGATGACTTGCTGTCCATAGAGAGCAATAATTGCCTTGCCTTCTGACATCTTATCACGGATATAAGAAGGCTTTCTTTTTGCGATGCCTGTACCGCGTATTTTTGATGCTTCGTCCATCATCGAACAAATAGCATCTGCATAGATATGGTGTCGGGTATCTGCTACCCTAACAATAGGTCTCATGACTATGAATTAATCAAGAATAAGTATGAAATGAAATTATGGGAGCCGTGAGCTCCCCCGAAGGAAAATATATTCTACGCCCTTAAGGGCGACGACGAGAAATACGGCGTGGAGCCGGTATAGACAAAGCAAAACCATCCGTCATAGCGACAGTTAATGAAAATGAATATGTATTGCTTTGCTTCATAAGAGGCGGCAAGGTACGGTGTTTTCTGTGAATTGACCAATAGATTAGTTAAAAATATATTTTTTACTCGTATGAAATGTAAAAGATCTAGAATACCTCCTTATGAAATATGGGGTGGACCGTAGATATTCTTGAAATTTAAAAGTGCTAATGATCGCACTGAGAAAACAGATAAGGAAAATACAATAGGAAGAATATTTTGGAGTCATAATGAAAGTTCTATCTTTGTCTTTTCATTTTAAGGAAAAGCCCCCCACATATGTTTTTAGAACCCGGTTTTGGCGCTCAAAGGGCAGGATGGATTGAAGTGATCTGCGGGCCTATGTTTTCCGGTAAAACAGAAGAGTTGATTCGTCGTACAAAGCGCGCGGAGATAGCGGGTCAAAAGGTACTAATCTTTAAGCCGGCCAAGGATATCCGTTACGATGAACAGAAGGTGGTCTCCCATGATAAGAATTCAAGAGCAAGTGTCCCTGTAGTCAAGGCCAAAACTATCTTGGAATATGCGAATGGTGCCAATGTAATCGGTGTTGATGAAGCACAGTTTTTTGATGATGATATCATCGAAGTTGTTCAAATGTTGGCCATCCGAGGCAAACGCGTCATCGTTACAGGTTTGGATATGGATTACCTCGGCAACCCATTTGGCCCGATTCCGGCCTTGTTGGCAGTAGCAGAATATATTACCAAGGTACATGCAATTTGCCAACATTGTGGAAGTCTTGCGACGCATTCTTACCGAATATCCGAGGAAGAAGGAGAAGTCGTATTGGGAGCCAAAGATAAATATGAACCCCGATGCCGTATCTGCTATAATATGGGCAATATTCTGAATTTCACACCTAGAGAGTAGGGGAGAGGACTGCACTAATTCCAATATGGTGGGATTAAAAGAGACAAACACAAACAGAGCAGTGTTCACCCATCCCGATTTCAATTCCAATATGGTGCGATTAAAAGAAGGATACTTGCAAGGTTTACATATTGACCTGCGATATTTCAATTCCAATATGGTGCGATTAAAAGTTACTTTTGTTTGCCGGACAGTTGTTCGGACAGATATTTCAATTCCAATATGGTGCGATTAAAAGCAGATATATCCGCTTCGCAAAGGAGTACATCAGAAAGATTTCAATTCCAATATGGTGCGATTAAAAGTCGACAAAGAAACCTCCGTCTTTGTAAATCCTAACTTATTTCAATTCCAATATGGTGCGATTAAAAGTCATAAAGAAAACTCGGACGCTGTGATATATGATATATTTCAATTCCAATATGGTGCGATTAAAAGCTTGAAAGACTTAAACGAAAACTACCGGAACACGGTATTTCAATTCCAATATGGTGCGATTAAAAGCTGTGGATGCCTTGTAATGCCTGCAAGCATCAGTCTATTTCAATTCCAATATGGTGCGATTAAAAGAATCCTATTCAGTACGCAAAATACAAACTTGAGCAAATTTCAATTCCAATATGGTGCGATTAAAAGTGAATTGGAATTGTTTTTAAGGAAGTATGTTAGAGGATTTCAATTCCAATATGGTGCGATTAAAAGCTTTTAAAGATTTAAAATTTAAGCCACACCCAAGTGGATTTCAATTCCAATATGGTGCGATTAAAAGGATTATTGGCTAAGTATTTAGATTTGGTCGATTTCAATTTCAATTCCAATATGGTGCGATTAAAAGATAAATAGTTAATTTACGGATTTAAAAATAATAATAATTTCAATTCCAATATGGTGCGATTAAAAGAATTGAGTGTTCCGGTATTATATTGGCATCCTTTATTATTTCAATTCCAATATGGTGCGATTAAAAGAAGTCGAGTTGCTACATAGGCTTCAAAAGAAACGTTATTTCAATTCCAATATGGTGCGATTAAAAGTATTGGAGTCAAAGAAGACCGGGCAGTAATAGACAAATTTCAATTCCAATATGGTGCGATTAAAAGTAAAAAAGAGACTGAAAGTTATGAATGTAATTAAGTTATTTCAATTCCAATATGGTGCGATTAAAAGCACCCCGGGACACCGGGACAAGGATAAGGATTACTAATTTCAATTCCAATATGGTGCGATTAAAAGTATTGGAGTTAAAGAAAACCGGGCAGTAATAGACAAATTTCAATTCCAATATGGTGCGATTAAAAGTGCACACCACAGGTGTATAAAAAAGGAATTTGAAGAATTTCAATTCCAATATGGTGCGATTAAAAGCCGTCAAAGACTGCAAAAAAAATTATTGTATTTCAGTTATTTATGATTTGATTTCATCGATTTTTACCTTTGTAAAGTCGTCGATGTGCAAAAATATAAAATTGCCTTGTTTTCGACAACTTTTTTTGCCAATAATGTCAAAGATCTTTTTGAAAAAATAGTGGTTTACAGAAAATTATCAATACTACTTCTCTCCTTTCCCACTATTTGCTTTGTAAGCCACTTCTTCTCTCTACCCTTAAATATTATAAGGCTGTCATACTCTTCATCCATTATCTGCTTTGCAAGCATAATCAATTCTTTCAACTTTACCTCACTTATTTCTCCTTCAAATACAGAATTCTGTATCCAGTTCAAATATCTGCGGCAAAGTTTCAACATTTTACCCACTCTTTTTTCGCCCATATCATAAACTAATATTATATACATATCTAATTGTTATTGCTTCTAAAGACTTAATTATTACCACCATATTTTAAACGGTTTATATTCTTCAATATTTAAAATATCTTTTTGCAATTTGTAACATTCCATTTTTATAAGGTGCTTGTAACTCACATTGCGATTCAATGACCTGTGTTTTATCGTCTCCATCAATCGCTCTTCAAAAGCCTTGATGAAGATTTTTCTTGCCTTATCTTTCAGTACTACTTTCGCTAATTGCGGATCAAAATCATTTACTTTAATCATGTTCTTGTTTAGTACTTTAAATATTACCCGGTCAACGAGTATGGGCTTGAATATTTCCGCTATATCCAATGCCAACGAATATCTCCTCTCACCCGGCACATGCAAATAACTAACCGTTGGATTGAGTTGCGTCTGATTGATACTGCGCAATACTTGTGAATAACACATCATATTACCAAATGATATTAGTGCATTTACAGGGTCTAGCGGTGGTCTGTAATTGCGTCCTTCCATTACAAAATCATTTAGTATTATATTAAATCCCTTGTAGTATGTCTTACGAATATTACCTTCTATTCCCATCAATTCATCTATCGCTTTTGCTTTTTCCACAATTTTTGACAATTCCAAAATTCTCTCAATATATCCATCAAGCACTTTGCCTCTCCGATTATAATATTTGAGATTTTGAAGCATATTGTACGCAGCTCCTTCCACAATACTTTTTGCTATTCCAAGCCTTCTTTTTAATGAAGAATATACTTTAACTTGCATTATAATCATTTTGCCGGCCAATAGTCCGTCTTTTGGCATAAACGATCCTGTATAATTGTCGTAATAATCAAAATAATGTACTGCTATATTGTTTTTGCCGAGAAAATTGTACATTGCACTATTAGCATCAATCGAACCAAAGCAATACAGTTGATCCACTTGTTCTACGGGTAAATATCGAGGTTTTTGCTCGATTCCCGAATCATTGACAGGCGTAAATTTTAGTGTGTTATCCTTTCGTGATAATCGCCCGGGGTTGAATAGGTAGTATGTTCTTTTCAATGTGTTAATTTTTTAATGTGTTAATTTGCTAATGTGTTAATTTGTTAATGTGTTAATGTGTTAATTTGTTAATTTGCTAATGTCTTGATTTTGATGTTGAAATAATTTTTGTGAGCAATTTCTTTATTTCGATTAATGCATTCTCAAGTTCATCCGGATTAGGGTAGTTTTTTGAGTGACGGCATAATTGCAGCCAATATTCCGTTTCGTTAGCTTCTTTATCAGCTATTTTAAGCTTGTGGATAAAATCAGCGTTACTTTCTGCACTTTGCGCTTCTCGAATATTTGCACCAACAGAAGTTCCGGATCGTAAAATTTGTTTGGCGATAACATACTTCCTGTTTTTTTCTAATAGTTCGGAATATGCAATAATACCAAGTGCAAAATCGAAACTCTTTTCTAAAATAACATTTCGCTTTTTCATATCTTTAAAAATTT
>JALSTN010000301.1 GCA_026983735.1 Saprospiraceae bacterium
CTTTATTAGTAAAGTTGTAAGCAATTTTATCTCCTAACTTTGTCCTTCGGTTAGGGTTAAAGTCATCTGAGTTATCCATATAATATTCACCTCCAAGGAGATCTCTAACTTCTCTAAAGTGATCAATAGTAGCTATACGACCATCTACTCCGAAGGTAGAATTTAAGGTTCGATTCCATTTTACTTTTATTTTGGAGATAGCCCCCCAAGTCGTCTGGTTGTTGCGAGAATTCCTCAAAATTCCAATAGATTGTTTATCCTCCTTAACGTTCGCTTTTTTATCTACATAAAATGTATCTGCACCTGCGCTATTGGCCTTTACTTGCTCGTTAAAGTCATACTTCCAGGGGGAGGCACCATAATAGAATTTATAGCTGTCATCTCCGAGTTTGCCATTAGCATCTCTTCGATACATACTTCCAATAGTACCGGATCCTCCACCTGTACCCCCGGAATAATACAATACGGTGTAATGGTCAATATTATCAGCCCATTTTGTAGAGTAGTTTAAGTTGACTAGCGGTTTATTATAGAAGTTCTCCCTAGAATTAATGTAGTCACTTGCATGACGGTTGTGCGTCTTACCATTCCAAAACTGCTGTCCTTCATAAGAAGGGTCCACCTCTGTCCAATTTTGGTTGAACAGGCGTCCTTTTTCTATTAGTTTAGAGCCAAAATCACTGTCATATCCATTATTATCAATTGATTTGGCATATTCCGCATCATAAACAGCTAGGTTTTGCTTATAGAGGTTTTGACCATGTCGTTGTGGTGCCGCCAGTGCAAAAATCTCCAGTTTATTATTTTTATTAATGATATAAGAAGCTCCTAAGTAATACGCCCAAGCATCTGTCCAGGTCTTATCTACAATTCCATTTCCAACTTTGCGAACGACACTACCACTCAAAGCGAACTTGTCATTGATCATTCCGGTATGTCCGGTCAATGTCATTTTAAGGAAGTTTCCCGAGCCATATTCAAACTTAGCGACGCCCCCCATTTCCTTTTCTGCAGGAGAAGTAACAATATTCATAGTTCCTCCAATAGAAGGAGTTGCAAGATTGACCGCGCTCAATCCTCTCTGTAACTGAATACTAGAGGTAGCATCGGCTACTCCATCCCAGTTGGACCAATATACCCAACCATTCTCCATGTCGTTGACTGGCACCCCATTGATCATGATGGCCACGTTGCGTTGGTTAAACCCACGAACATTAATTCTAGCATCACCTGCTCCACCTCCTTGCTCCGTAGCATATACAGAAGGTGTAATGTTCATCGCCAAAGGAATATCTCTGGATCCCAGAACCCTTTCAATTTTCTTCTGATCTAATACAGCAACTGCTACCGGGGTTTTTCTTTCAACTGCATAATCTGCAATTACCTGCACCGTGCTAAGGCCGACCCCTGCAGGTTCCAAGCTGATATCTCCCAACATCAAATCACCATCTGATGCTGTGAGGTTTACTTCGATGGGATCAAAACCCAAATAGGAAATTTCCAGAACTTGGCCTTCCAGATTATCCAATACCAGTTCAAAATAGCCATTAAAATCGGTAACGGTTCCTTTATTGGTGTTTTTCACCAATACGTTTGCCCCTACCAAGGCTTCTCCGGAATCACCATCTAAGATGTGCCCCGAAACCTTTTGGGAATACAATGATGTACTCCATACAAATAGTAATAAGAGTAAGATTTTGTTCATGTCATTACATTTTGGTTTATAAATTACTGCAAATGTAAGTACATAAATGAATATACATAATATTTTCATATATTATTTTTATCTATACTTAACTTTAATCTTATCTGATGCTAATGAAAGTAACATTTATCACATATGACTTTATTGGAAATCCTTTGAATGAATAGATAACTAGTATTACACATCGCACCGTCCTTTAATGGTAACTAGACGAATAGGAAGGTAATTAGGCAGTTCTTTGTTCCATTTTACTCCAAATTTGTAGTAGCAAAATAAACTTTGAAAGCTGTATGATGTTATTAATTTAGCAATTACGGAGAGATAATAAATATTCCATCTATTAGACTAAAATAATGGCTCAAGCTAAACACTATTCGCATTCTTTGGGATCTTAACAAAGGAGCTAACATCCACAGCTTGGGTTAATCTAAAAATCCATCCGCCGAATAAGCAGACTTACACTAAAGGTAAGAATATCTCCGCAATCATACATCGTGCACTTCCACCACCATAGGTCTCAATGGTATTCAAGTCCGTATGCAATATTTTGGAATCCTTAGATAAAACCTTCAATTGAACATCCGTCAAACATTGGTAAGCCTGTGAGGACATCACCAACAATCTTTCCTGGTACTTATTTTTCAATTGGAGCATATTACCTGCGAAGTGATTCATTTGTTCCTGGTTTATCTCTACAACGCTCTTTTGTGTTCGTTTAAAATGCTTTGACAGCTTTTGCCAATCCTCAATATTCTTAACTGCCGCTCTGCAAATTACGACAAAATCCTCTCCTAGAGCCATTAGAACATTGGTGTGATAAATGGGAGAACCTTCTGCATCAAACGCATTGAAGTGAACGATTTCATACCCCATTATTAATCCAAATTTATTGAGTAGAGTAATGTCTGTCCGACGACTCAAGCAGGCATAACACACTCTGTTTACCCGATCTAATACCATACTTCCTGTTCCTTCCAAAAAAGCATCATGAGATTCATACATCTCAAAACTATATCGCCTTTTTACTGCGTATTTCTTGGATATAGTATCAATAATATCTTCTCTCCTTTCAAGTCTGCGGGAAGGAGCAAACATAGGATAGGTTATCAGGGTTCCTGACGTGTGGAAGCTAATCCAATTATTGGGAAATAGGGCATCGGGTTTAACCGGTTTTGGGGTGTCTTCTATGACTTCTACAGCAACTCCGTTTTGCTGAAGCAATGCTACAAGATTATCAAATTCGACAGTTGCCTTCTCCGCAATAGCCTTGCTTGTACCTCTTGGGATTCTTTGGAAGGAATTATTGACAGCGGTTTCGGGATTATACCCAAAATTAGATGGACGAATCATCATGACTCTATCCGTGATGGTCTCTTTGGCTCTTATCATGCCGGATACTCAATTTATGAGCACAAAGGTAACAATTTCATAGAATATTTATATTTTAACTATTCGTTTTACTTTGTGTTGATGCCCTTCAATAACTTTGATGAAGTAAACCCCCGAAGGAAACTTTGTTAGGTCCAAAGTGTACTGAGATGTCTGGGATCGATCATTTTCAACTTGCCGCCGAAGTATTGTTCCTCCCATTTCATCTGAAATAAATAGGATAGAATGCTCTAAATAACTCTTCCATCGTACAGTTAAAAAATCAGCCGTAGGATTGGGCGATACCTCCACATCAATCGGATCTATGACAGACACATTTGTATTAGAGGTGCTAACACAACCGGAAATTATCGGGATTTTCACAAAATCCTCCAGTATATTTTCTTTGACATAATCCTCAGAAGCTCCAAACCAATCTACCAAAATTGACCCGTAAACAGTTCTAAAATCAAATTGATATGGGACGGCTTCATTCTTGCCTACATCTGAAGAGATTTCCGGATTGTCACCTATAAATCCAGGACTGACACATTCACCAAAGACAAACATGCCTACCGCATCACCGTGATCAGAACCATTACTACCATTGGACTTTATCCTTCTTCCAAATTCCGAATACGTCATCCCCATTACCCTACGTTCTAATCCTAACTTAATTATGTCATCTTGAAAAGCACGAACGGAACCGGATAATAAACTCAGCAAATTGGCATGCCTTCCCTTCGTCACATCATCCGTATCTACTTGAGCAGAATGGGTATCAAATCCACCCAAATTGATGATATACAACTTAGTTTTTAGTCCACCGGCTATAAGCCTTGCTACAATACTCATCACCAGAGACATATTGTTTTGCTCATAAAGATCGGATTTATTTTCTCCCTTATCATAAGCGTCTTTTACTCTAGAGGAATAGGCATTTGTTTGTCTTACCGCTTCCCTCATGAACATAAGATTATCCCCAAAACAATTGACTGGAGCTATATCTTCCCCACCTTCTTTTAATGTCCCGATATTATTAATATTTGTAAGCGCGTAGCTAAAATTAGTGTTTGGCCCTTGACAAGTTTCAGAAGCAGATGCCCCCAATGTTATAGCAAATGGATCCGGGTATTCAGCATTGGGATACATGTCCGGGTAATCCGGGTGAATACTAGTAAAGTAATCGCCCATCCATCCCGTGGTCTTAGTCTCTTTAGCTCCGCTCGCCGTATTCCATATATCCGAACTCCTAAAGTGAGAACGATTTTGATTGGGATATCCCACTGCCCGAATAACGCTTAAGCGTCCTTCTTCCATCAGATCACGCATTCCACCCATAGAAGGATGAAACCCCACTCCTGCTTCAATCTCCAAAACCTTCTTTTGAGGAATAATAATATTGGGCCTGGCTTTTATCAAATTATCGTAATATTCCAAGGGGATAATAGTATTGAGGGTATCATTACCACCTCCCATTTTGATTAGGACTAATACACGCCCATCTTCTCCACCCAATTCATCCAACATACTTTTACGAGTAAGAGCAGAAACACCAATTCCATTGAGCAGCAAGGGTAAAGTCACTATTGAACTTCTTTTAATAAATGTTCTTCTTTTCACTATATAAAGGTTATAAAGTTATGAAATAAGCACGAATATTATTCACCATAAATCTTCTACATCATTTGATATTCGGGAAGGTTAAGCATCGTGTCCATCAAGTGTCTCAATCGATTAAGTACTGTCTTCTTCTTTGTCTCATCCTTTGGATTATCCCGATAATCCCCATATTCTTCCGTCCACTCAAAATCCGGTAAGCCGGGAATCAGTCCAATGGTCTTAAGATATTCTAGCTGTTTATCTGTCAATGGGTAAGGCATCACCAAATCCGCTAATTGCTTAACTAAGGCATTGGGATCAAAAGGATTATCAAAATCATCCACCACATCCACCAATTGCAGGCCGTAATATGTCTTGCCCTTTCTGATTTTTCCATATATGAAATCGTTGGTCGTCTTCTTTCGTTGGGGCAGAGATACTGCACTTATCCAATACTTGTAATAAACAGGTTCTTGGTAATACGCCGGCCAGCCTGCTACACTTGGTATATAAAAAGGAGCTTGATCTGCGTTTCTCAACCCTATAAAAATCAATCGCCAGATATAATACTTATCCGTCAGCTTTTTAGGCATCTCAAAATTCAGGGTTTGAGTCATATGCAATAAGTAATCAATCGGACTTTTAATAATACTTCCCCTCGGACATTCATCATAAAAATGTTGACTCTTTAACAACGCCTCCAAGACCGGTTGAACCTGATACCCTCCTGCTCTAAACTGATTAGCCAAGGGCTGAATTACCGTTTTTTCAACCTCCTCTGTAATATTTGAATTAACAAACCACAAATAGAGCTTTCTACATATAAATGGAGCCACCTCCTCCCGCTCGAAAATAATATCAATCACTTCCTTGTATTCTCCTCCACCGGCATTTTTAATGACTCTATTATCAAATCTATGGGATAGTTTCTTTTCTCCCTTATCATGGCGACCATCTACATAATACCCTTTATAGAGTTTACCATTGTAAGTCCACCCGGTCAGAGCTCGTGCTATCTCCTTGATGTCGTGTTCTGTATATGTAGTATAATCCCCCGGCCCGGCAAGAGGTCCCTTGCCCAATGTAAAAAGCTCCATTAACTCTCGGGCATAATTCTCATTTGGAGCTCGCTTGGTAGAGGTATTACCATTTAGATATCTCAACATGGCTGCATCCACTGTGATATCCTTCATCATTTGTTTAAAATCTCCAAGTCCATGCTTCCTCAATGTCAATAAATAGTAATAATTAATCTCAGCAGGAGCCGTATTGGACACTACAAGATGATTGTGCCAAAAGAGCATAATCTTGGGTGAAATATTCATTCGTTCCTCCATCATGCGACCGATCACCCAGGCCCATAGTGAGTTATTCCGTGCGCTTGACAATCCATTTACTCCACGCGTGTAAGCCTTGCCTACCCAAGTCTCCCCGATCGGGACTTTAGGATCATTTTTAAAATAGTAATTGATCGGCTCCGGAGTATTGCGTATGGGCCGAAACAACTTTTCAATTGTTTTGGAAAGTCCATCCCTGACACTTTGTTTGATTTCTCTATGTGAAGCACCAAATGTAGCTCTTCTCAACAAATGGGCTGCATTATGATAATTCCATTCTCCAGTATATTCAGGCAGCCCGGAAGGAACAGGAGCTGCGATTTCCTCTCGTAGGTCGACCTTTTGTTTAGTTGTATTTTCGCTCATAAAACAACATTGATTTAATGAAAACTATCGCTAATTTATACAAATATTAGAGATTTGGGTCGAGAGACCTTAAAAAAATTTTAAAACTCCTACAAATCCGCTTCTTTTATTATAAAGAAAACAGAAATTACTC
>JALSTN010000302.1 GCA_026983735.1 Saprospiraceae bacterium
GCTGCGAAACCTGAAGAACTTCTAATTGACAGAACTCAACTTATGGGACTAACCGCTCCTGAAATGACCGTGCTCATAGGTGGAATGCGCGTTTTGGGAACAAATCACGGCGGAACTAAACACGGTATATTGACGAATAGGGAAGGTAGTTTAACGAATGACTTCTTTGTAAACATTACAGACATGAATAATAAGTGGGTACCTGTTTCGGATAATCTTTACAATATTGTCGATAGAAAAACAGGAAAAACTAAATGGACGGCTACAAGAGTTGATTTGGTTTTTGGATCTAATTCCATTTTACGGTCCTATTCGGAATTTTACGCCCAAGATGACAATAATGAAAAATTTATGCGTGATTTTGTAAATGCATGGGTAAAAGTTATGAATGCGGATCGATTTGATCAAAATTAATAACAGTGTACATCTGAGTTCACTTCATTAAATAGTAATTATCAAAATGAACTATCACTCTTGGTAATACTAAAAATGGAGTGAACTCAATGTTTTTGAATCCACATAGGGATAAAAAGATGGCCCTTTCGAGAGGAAATAGCACGAAGATTCTTCGGAAGATACTAATTCAAAATACAGATTATTCTCCATATTCGACCCTACCAATAAATGGTCTACTGCATGATTTGAATTCTATTTCTTAGAAGCACTTCCCCTTCTACCCAAATAAGGAAAGAGAATTTGGTATATTTGGCTACTGGGGTTAAACCTAATAAGATTTACAAGGTCTAAACAGCAAATTTGTATTTCCCAACTTTCTCCTTCTATAAATCTTCAATCATGTATAAATCCATCCTGTTCTTCCTTCTGATTTTAACCAGCTCTTCCCTTTTGCACAGCCAATTTCAATTAAAAGTAAATAATGGCACAGGTTCCGGCACCTATTCTACAGGGGATACGGTTCATGTTTGGGCCAACACACCGAATCAAATGGAGGTGTTTACTTCTTGGGTAGGAAGTGGAGCAGAATATTTAACCCTGAGGGATGAATGGCATACCTTTCTTATCGTTCCGGAAGGAGAACAACCCGGCAATCTAGAAATCACCGCTCAATATGCCATTCTCCCGAAAATAAACTACGGGATGGAAAAGATACTTCTCTTTAGAGAAGACTCTGGCAGGCATGAGACGAGAAGGAGAGCTAAAAAACCGGTATTTTACTTTATCCCACCCCACCCCAAGGCTGTTGTCTTTCTCTTTCACGGAACGAATGGAAGTGGATATTCGATGGCTATGGGTAAATACGAATCCGGATCTATCATCAAGGATTTACTCCACAATGGATATGCTTGCGTCATGTTTAGTGCCAATGAAGCAGACTTCGGAGATCAAAATGGGGATGACAAAAGACGGTGGAAAACGCGTCCTTTCCCTATGGACTCAGCGACAAATATTGACTTGAAGAATCTGGTATTGCTCGAGGATCAATTGCGTTCTAAATTTCATCTTGACAACCTTCCCTTTTATGCATTTGGCGTGTCCAATGGAGCTGTTTTTTCTGACCTCTGCGCCCCTTATAGAGGTTATCGAGCTGTCGGTCATATGGTCGGGAATGGCTCTATAAGATTTCACCAATATATAGGTGGTGAACTTCCTACCATTTGGTTGATGGCAGAGAATGATCATCAAGCCAATGCAGATTCTGCTATTGCACGTACCAATTATCAAGCCATGTTAGATCGCGGAATAGATGCCGAGTGGTATCTGCTTGAAAAATCTCCGGTTTACGCATCGCGCTTTACCAGAAGCCTTAAAGGAATCACCGCCGATCAGTCCAAAAAGATAGCTCAGACCCTAAAGCAAGAGGGTTATCTTACCCCTGACAAGTACCTTAATTTTGATATTCTGGAAGACAAAAAGGATGAAATTTCGCGCACTTTGATCCAACAAAAGATAGTGACCAAAACACAAAGCAAAGAGGTGATCGATCAACTCAAAATCGTCAATGCCGATCATGGAGCCCACGGGGACTACAACAAGCGAATCATCGCCTTTTTTGACCGCTACTTAACGCTTTCTGAGGTTGATGCTCCATTGAAAGATAATTCCCCGCTTCAGATCTATCCCAATCCAGCTTCCACATGGATTTTTTTAAATCAAAAATCTACCATCCAACAGGTAAATCTATTCAATCTACAAGGCCAACTCATCCATCAATGGAAGGGGGACAGACATCAATTGAATATTTTTAACATTCCCTCCGGGACGTATATCCTGGATGTTCGCTCTGAAGCTGGTAAACAGTCCGGGCCTGTCGTCATAGAGTAAAGACAGATCAGAAGCAATTCTCCACACTTCCTACTGTCCATTCGTACAATCCAGTTATCTTTGCGACATAAAACAGGCTTTTATGCACAGTAGCGAACTCAAAAAGCTCATCGGCTTCCTATTCTTCATCTTCGGTATGTTGACCTTTGTACTCCTCTTTATAGGGGCCAACTTCACTTTCCTACAGTGGCTCGACCTCTGGGGGAAAGGTATCGGACTTCTGCTTAGACTCCTGATGGTAGGGCTCGGTGTCATCATTAGCTATTTCGGATGGTTAGAAGAAAACCAAAGATGATCTCTGCGCTTTCAATTCTCTTACAATCCCTTTCGTCTGGTATGAAATGGTCGACCAAACACCTGCTTTTTCTCCTCTTCATAAGCTTGTCACCCCTTATTTCCTGCAGGAACACGAAAAACGCTCCGCCTATACATCATATAGCGGGAAAGACTATGGGAACCTATTATTCCATCAAGTACAACGGGGACTTGCTTCCACATTTGAGACAAGAAGTAGATTCCGTATTGCGTAGGATCAACGGGGAAGTATCTACCTATGTAGACACCTCTATCCTATCTATCGTCAACCGGACCCACACCTCTTTGGACCTAAAGCAATCTCCCCAACTCAAAGGAAGGGAAATAGGAAGATTTCTTCGCAACTATCGGATTTCCGATTCCGTTTTCCGTATGTCTGATGGGGATTTTGACCCGACCATTATGCCCCTCGTCAATTATTGGGGATTCGGTTATGCTGAAAGAAAGAAAAGAACGGATACTGTGGCACCGGACTCCATTCGCCGCCTCGTGGGAATGCATAAGATCCATCTCGACCATTTCATACTACATAAAGATCTTCCGGGCATGCAACTCGATTTTAGTGCTGTCGCCAAGGGCGATGCGGTGGATGAAATAGCTCGTTATTTGTCGAGCAAAGCCATCCAAAACTACCTCGTAGATATCGGAGGAGAAGTTCTGGCCAAGGGGATGAAAAGACCTGAAGAGCAGTGGATTATCGGTATTAATGTACCCCGTGAACATAGCGGAGTAACAGAGGTCGCTCTTGCCGTGCCCTTGCAAGATGCCGCTATTGCGACCTCGGGCAACTACCGCAATTATTACACAGTTCTAGGCCGAAAATATAGCCACACCATCAATCCGACAACAGGTAAATCCGAGCGCAACAACTTGCTATCTGCTTCGATTTTAGCACACCGATGCGCGTGGGCGGATGCCCTAGCGACCGCCTGCATGGTCAAAGGGATGCCCGAGGCCTACCATTTCATACAAAAAACAAAGGGCGTCGAAGGTTGTTTCATTTACAGCCTACCCTCCGGTCGTGACACAATGGTCATGACAGACGGATTTATGCCCATTAACAAAACATCAAAATAAACGACTATGCATTTTAACCTACAGCGCGATCTAGTGTTTTTCGACATCGAATCTACCGGATTGGACGTCATCCGCGACCGCATCATCCAACTAGGTATGATAAAATATTTTAAAGATGGACGACCTGAAGAGACGCTAAACCTCCTGATTAATCCCGGTCCAGTGCTCATCTCTAAAGAGGCCTATGAAGTACATGGTATTTCTCCTAAAGACCTCGCCAATAAACCTACTTTTCAAGAAGTAGCCGAGCAAGTTTACCATTTCATACAAGACTGTGACCTCAGTGGATACAATATCCAACGATTCGATGTGCCGATGCTGATGGAAGAACTGGCACGGGCAGGTTATGTCATGGAACTCTCCAAGATTAATATCATCGATGTGCAGCGTATCTTCTATAAAATGGAACCGAGACACCTCGCTGCAGCGCATCGATTCTACACGGGCAAAGAGATGGAAAACGCGCATGATGCTCTGGCGGATGTCCGAGCGACCATCGAAGTGCTCAAAGGACAGCTCAAAATGTATGAAGGAAAGGACATGATCGACAAAGAGGGCAATGTCATCACTACTCCCGTTGTCAATGATATGAAGGCATTACACGATTTTACGAACGATTCTAATACACTCGACGCAACCCGAAGATTGAAATACAATGCAGACGGGGAAGTCGTCTTCAACTTTGGGAAATACATCAACAAACCCGTCGGGGCTTCCCTCTTCCGCGATCGAAATTACTACAATTGGATTCAGGAGAAGGAATTTTCAATGCAGATGAAACAAATGGTCAAAAAACTTCTCGAAGACTATACCGCCGCTCAAAAGAATACGACATCATGACCTATTATCGGTTTTTAGTTTATGTTTCGTGCTTTTTTCTTCTCCTGGGATGCTATCAAGCCAAGGAAGGATGCCTCGACAATCGAGCATTGAATTACGATGTCTCTGCCGATCGCAATTGTTGTTGTCGTTATCCCGAATTGATTGTACGGACGAATTGGGTATGGAAGGGATCGCCATTGGAGTTGGACAGTGTTTATTCATTGGGGAATACACGGATTCGCTTGCTGAGTGCGGAGCTTCTTGTATCTAATTTTACACTGAAAAACGAAGGGGGAATTACCATCGTATCCGACAGCACAAGAGACCTTCTCACCCTAGAGGGCAAGGTCTCGATAAGAGATGATTTTGGTCAGATAAGCCTCGCTAATAGCGAAGTGAAAATCCCCTTTTTTATCGTCCGATCAGATATGGACAGCTTAGCTTTTACTGTGGGACTACCCCGCTTGGGCCTATCACCCGTGGAAGATAACACACACCCTTTGTCTGTAGAAAAAAGCCATTGGGATGCCGAGAGAGGATTTGCGATTTTCGATATGAAATGGTTGGCCGGAGACGATTTAGGAGACACCATCTCCTGCGTCTTCTACTCTCAGACAGAGAAGGGCATCCAGATAAGAACAAGTCAAAATATAGAAGGAGAACTTGGGAGGAATACTTCGGTCGACCTCACACTGGATGTAGGGATTTGGCTTGAAGGGATCTCCCCATCACAGCCGGATAGTGCAATCCTTTTGCATCGTTTGCCTAAGGCCTTTCATTAATGGGAGGCTTGTCTTTTTACACTGAGGAACACCCATTTACCAGTATTTTTATCATAGCGGAAACGATAGATATTGCGTTGGACATCACTTTCGGCATGTAGGGTATAATTGAAGTCGATTCCCTTGAGTTCCATAATACCTGCCTGAAAGAAGCGAATACGATGGCATTTGTCTGTCGTCCCCCCTTTTACTTTATCGAGGGAAAGAACGAATTCAGGCTCAGACTTTGATATTTCACCGAAAGGGCCTAATTTTATTCTATAGATATCAGAAGAGCGAGCCGAACCGTAATATAAGTATTTTGCGGCCTTATCATTGAAGACACCGATACCTATGGCATCCAAATTATCCCGCTGGTCAATTATTCTACCCTTAGCAACATCTACTTGATAAATACGCCCTCTTTCGTGTTCGTAATCAGATCCTGTAACCGTACTTACGTACAGGGTTTTCGTATCACAATCATAAGCCAAGCCCAAGATGTTAAAAGGGTTGTCCGGCCCTGGAGGGGCGGCCCAAGGCAATTCGATGAATACTGTCATTTTACCTGTTTTAGAGTCCACTCTATAGATCTTACTTTGATCTTTAGGAAGGTATTTTTCGATACTTACATAGGGAATGGGGGCCACATAAATATTGCCTGACTCGTCCATTGCATAAGGTCCTAATGCACCCGCGTCATTCCAGGATGGCATCGTAAATAGTCTTCCATTGGCGGACGCTTCTACGAAGGCTAAGCCCAAGGTCCGCCGTTGGCTCAAGTCGATATAAACAGGTTGAAGGAGATGATTGTCCTCAATAAAAGCAGGAAGCTGCTTGCAATAATCTGCTGTTCCAAACGGAAATTTCTTAGGTACGGGACGCTTCCGTGGCAAAAACCACCCCCATAGACCTACGCCTAAACCGATGAGCGCACCAATCAGTACCAGTTTCCAAGGAAAACCTCGCTCCCCGGGTTTTGACGATGAAGAATTGATCTTGTGATTATTGCTTTTATTCCCCATAAGACTCCAATTTTGGCAAAGGTACAAAATCCCCTTTACCTTCCTCCTAAAACAGAATACCCATCGAGAGCGCACACCTTTTTCTCCCCGATACTCTACCCCAGCTACAAACCCTCATACATTCGGGACAACACCTAGCTACACACCCCGGTGGCTCCGCTGAGTTCTGCAGTATAAACGGGAGTTTCAGCCCTTTAGTCCCTGCTTCTATCGGAATAAAATAGTC
>JALSTN010000303.1 GCA_026983735.1 Saprospiraceae bacterium
AACAGTTGTCCCATCGTCAATGTCATCTTCTCCGATTTGAGTCCCATGATTTCCTGTTATATAGCAGCTTCTACCTATATCTCCTGTGACATCCTGCGTCGGACCACCTACGGCTACAGGGAGAGGGATGCCTCGTTCCCAGCCTCCTGTCTTTGCATTCGTTTGAACAATCCATTTTTGATCTGCTACGAAATCATCCTGGTAACCTTGGGACAATGGAATAGTTACTCCTTGGCTTGGATCAACATCTTTCATAACTTGATGCATGTAGCCCCATTTCCCACCAGCAATATCAAAACTCGCGCCCCCTGATGCAATGATGTTTAGGGTGAATTCGCCCATTGTATTGGTTCGCACCATTTCCATGCGATCTTCAGTGGCAACTTGAACCCATGCATCACCTATGGGAGTATTGCTAACAGCGTCCACTACCCGACCGGAAAAGGAGATTTGTTCTTTCTTGACCATTTCGACATCCAAAATGGTAACTTGCCCATGGTCCAACCGCACATCTGTTTTAGTGACAGGTAGATAATCGGGATGCCGAAAAGTTACCGTAAATAGACCTGAATCCGCCAATCCTGATTTGTACTGTCCTTCGATATTGGACATCTCATAATTGTATTGTGGGGTCTCTATCTGAACGGTTGCAGATTGAATAGGAGTCCCGTCATTTTTATCTGTGATCATGCCCTCCAAATAACAGGCTCGTTGATATTCCGGGCGAAGAATATACAGCCCTTCTCCTCGATCAGAAGCGATAACGAGTCCGGAGGGATAAAAGGGGAATGTTCCCCAACATCCGCCAAATCCTCCATCCCTTCCCTTATGGGTCTTGTAGCTGCCGACTTCTATGAGGTTGTCCGGCTTATGTGCATCGATGATTTTTACGCCATCTGTGTACCAAGAAGTGATTAGGAATCCATCTTTGTAATGCGTATTATGAGGGATAACCCCTCTATTCATCCCATCCATGGCTTTGTAAGTATCCAGGCGCTTAATGTTGTTTAAGTCCGTAATATCATAAGCATCTAACCTTCCTTCCGATCTTTCATCTGTAGTAAATACATAACGTCCGTCTGTGCTGGGCCATGCATTGTGTGTAAAATTGGAAGTGGTATTTGTTTTACCAAGAAGCATGGGATTAGCTTTGTCATGGACATCCCAAATACTCAGTTCTCCATTGTAGATATCCGACGTGTACATCGTATCTCTTTGAGTTACCACATCGTGCGCATAAGCAGCGTCCTCAATCCCTGCAAAGGTCGGGTGTTCCGGATCAGTTCGTAAGTCCAATATAACGACACCTCCTTTGCTGACTTTTGTCCCGGCAAGATAGGCAAATCCATTTTCATCTATGTATATGTTATGTGCAGACTTCAATGGGATTTTCTGACCATTGACCGGAATTTCCGGAGTAAAAAATGAGCTTGTGATATTGGTAGTATCCTTCATGTTAATAATGAGAATACCATCTTGCGCTTCAGTTACTACATAGATGTAGTTTTTCCATGATTTGATATCTCTCCATGTGGAAGAGGATCCGGGAAATTTTCCAATAAGTCGGGGATGGGATGGATCTTCAAGAGAGTAAATGATCGCCTTGTCTTGAAGGCCCATTATGGCGTATTCCGTCCCACTACTGTCGATATAACCCCAGCAGTCATTGCCCGTGATTCCCATCGGTACGAGCGCGACCTCTTCTACATGTGCATTTTGACTGTAAAGTGGACTAATCCCAAGTAGAATTAAAAAATAGAGAAAAGAGAGTTTACTAATATTCATGATTGTGTTTATTATAAAATATGATTGATTTAGTATATAAAGTATTTAGTTTCGTACTATTCTCAATAAAAAACTATGATATGTAAGATGGATCATTCGCTCATCGCAACATTTAATTTTTGTTGAGGTATAATCATGGTGGTTAGCCTTGCTTTGGCGATAGCTTTTCCCTCGGGGTCTTTGATGTCAATATTCCAAAAATGAAGTCTTTTCCCTATTTTTATGGGGGTTACAGTTCCAATCACATACTTCGATTGGGTGGAATGAAGATGACTGATGTTGAGTTCTATTCCCACAGGCGCATGTGTATCCAAATCAGGTACGCATAATAGAGAAGCTACGCTCCCCAATGTCTCTGCAAGAGAGGCAGATGCTCCACCATGCAGAAGCCCCATGGGTTGGACCGTGCGATGGTCCACAGGCATGGTAGCTTTGATGAAATCATCACCTATTTCAATTACCTCAATATCCAAGGATTCCATTAATGTCTTATCTTTGTATCGATTAAGTTGCTCGATGGTGATAGCTGTTTTCCAAATCATAAGTATACAGTACAATAAGGGCTCTTGATTAAAAAATGCTGCAAGATAAAGCTTTTTTCATTTAATAAATAAAATAATGTAGAATGTCGGTGCAAATATTTCATAATCCAAAATGCTCAACTAGTCGAAAAGTCCTTTTAGCACTTCAAGAAGCTGGAGTAGAGCCTCAAGTTATCGAATACCTCAAAACCCCACCTTCAGAGACTCAACTTAAGGAAATTCTTAGGATAGGTAATCTAAAGCCCCAAGATATATTAAGAAAGCGAGATAAAGTCTTTAAGGAAAAGTTTGCGGACAAAAGCCTCTCTGATGCGCAGTGGATAAAAGCGATATCCGAGCATCCATCTATTTTAGAAAGACCTTTGTGTGTTTCTGAGGACCATGCAGCGATTTGTCGTCCGATTGAAAGATGGAAGGAGTTTGTATGAAGCGAAAATAAATTTCATTAAGATAAGAAGCATCACAAAGTGCGGATTCTTCTTGTCTCTGCGAAATATGTGCTTTCTACCCCTTCATAGGAGGCGAATAATTCGTAATGTTTCGACGGTATAAAATGGCCTATCTCTCGCTGTTTAAACAGGGGTTTGACATAATTTGTCCTCGACGATAAACCTCATTAACCATCGGATTACAATTCTTGTGAAAGGGCTTGAAGCACTTCAGAGGTAGTATTCTTGTGGTGAACAAATAGGGCAATCGAACAATGATGAATGTCCCATTCGTCCTTGATTGTAAAGGTCTTGAATCCCTTTAGTTGTCGAATCTCACCTTTTGATAGGGGAGGGGTCTCTTCTCCGGCAGGATCGGTAATGGGCATTCGGACGACGTGTTGGAAGTTATAGTTCTCATCGTGCTTGCCCGTAGGAAGAATTTGGGCATCTAAGATGTCGCTTTCAAGTAGTACAGCAGTGATAAAAAGATCATCAACAGCTTCGGATCCAGCCAGTGTGACATCTAAAGTAACGGATCTATTAATGGTGTCTACCTCGGACTTTAAGAAGATATTGACCGGTGTTGTTTTCTTAAGTTCATTGAGGACCAGACTTTTCCATTCGTCCTTGTTAGGGAAGAGCTTAGAACCCAATTTGGCTCTGTTAATAACAGCGGCAGGATAGCCTATAGGTCCCTTTCCTAGGAGACTGGTCACTGCATCTCCATAACCGCAATGACAGTTCAAATCCTCCTTGCTTTCGGGTAAGGGCTTGGCGAAAAAACCATGATGGATGGAGATAGGGACGATTCTGTCGCCAAATTCAGCTACCATCTCTTCTATGATTACGGCACCATTAGGGCAATTAACACATTGTACGCCTGTAAATTCTTCTATCAGAATATTTCGCTCCCCTTTCGGAACTTGAAAGTCCGGGATGACAACAGGCTTCTCCTTACATCCGGAGATGAAGAGCAGTAAAATCGTAAATAGTGTGGTGTTTAAAATTCGCATATGGTATGAAATTGTATCTGATAAGGATTAGAAAGTAGATGATAAATTGAATTTGACACCGGAGAAGGCAGGTTCATATCTGCATATTCCTCCGCTGCAAACCACTCCCGCCACCTGCTTCACATAGCGGAGCGAAAATCGGTTGGACCCGGCAGAATAGACGGCACCAAGAGTCGGGTAAAGGACTCGTCCTTTGTCTTCATAATGATGTTTGAGGTCTTCATTAAAGTTATCCGGTGATCCAAATCCAATAACATTGTACATGATCGAAGCTTCGAAAAGCCAATGCGGGGCAAATCCCAACTCCCAAAGTGTATAAGCCCATTGTCCCTCGTCTTGTGCAGTGAACATGTATTGGGCTTCTACGCGGAGAGAATTAGATCTGGAAAATTTATACAGTACTTCAGTATAAGGTACGATGCTCTTTACATTGGCATATCCTGGCTTCCCTCGATAGATAGCAAAGTTGTACTCCATCAACTGCACTCCACCCAGGATTTGATATCTTCTCCTTTTTTTATAGGTAAACTCGGTATAGAGTTCACGGTAGAGCAAATCGTTATTTTGGTTGGTTATATTGGAGGCATTGACGTTAAAACTCCAGTGTTTGTCGAGTTTATACCTTGCATCTATCTGTACCGCTTGTTCGCCGATAAACTGAGTGGCAGGTGAATATCTCGCAGTGAGTCTATAAGTGTTGATACGTCCCATCGGAGGGATGAATCCGATGAACCCCTCATTGGCCGGGAGTAAAGGGTGTGTTCGGTACTCAAAATTGGCTGTTTTCTTTAGGTCTAATGAAATTCCAAATCCTTTGCGTGAATAACTAAGGCTGGAATACAAAACATCTCCGGGACGTTTGACGATCTTACCCGGCACTTCCGCTCCACTTACCAGCGTTCTATTAGCAAATGGGTCAAATAGAACATTATTAGAGTGATGGGCCCATTCGAAATACCATGAGATTCCTCCCCAGCTTAAGTTGTTGTACAAAGTAGTTGCAAAACTGTTGTAAGTCGGTACTACTCTGTCTTCCGGTCGGTAGGAAGTGAGTACATCGACTAAGTCCGTCATCGTTTTATTGTCGAAAGTAGTATTGACCACTCCGATACCGGGGGCGATGGATAACCCGCTTCCGATCGAGTCAAATAGGAGAAATCCTTCTAAATTAACTCCTCTGATATCAGTTTTGTAGGTGTCGAATAGGCGTTTTTGTTTACCTGAGAAGGCTTTAAAAGTCCAGTCGGGTGCTATTTTATACTCCGCCTTAACCCCATAGAGGGCATTATCGATCAATTGGGTCCGGTCTTCATAAGCTCGGAAGATTATACCACTGCCGATTTGATCGTACAGATATCCGCCTGAGACCTTGAGACGTTGATATTGGTATTTGGCATACCAGCGCCCGATACCACTAGCAGAATAAGAACTTTGAGGGTCAAGCAAATTTGAATTTTGAAAGAGGTCAAATCTAATCCCTGCCTCTACACTGGCAGTGTTGTATGTGAGATTAAGCCATGATTCTCCTCCGATGAGTTGTTGGTCGTATTGTGGGGTATTATTCGCGCCGATAGAGGAGTCTCGCACAAAGAAGTTGGTGTTGTTGACAAGTCCCCCTGAGAGCTGTCCTCCGGTTAATTGAGCGTATCCGGCCCAATGGGAGAATGTGAAGAAAATCAAGAGAAACGCTATCTTTTTTATCTGTTGTCCTGTAGTGGAGAAAGTTAATTTCATTGAATATGGGGTTAAATTTTTCTTAAAAAGGGTATGAAATGAAAAATTAGATTTAGTTTTGAGCCGTTGTAGAGAAACAATAGACAATAAAAAGGTCAGTTTCTTGTTTTTAAGGTGCTAAAGTATAAATATTCTAGTTTATGAAATTCAAATCACTCTTTTTTTTCACAATTACCTTCATTGTATTCCTGGGGGCTCCAACATTGGCCCAACAGTCTATGCCCAATGTCAATATCAAAACACTGGAAGGTAAATCCGTCAATATCCAATCCCTCGTAGGCAAAGGTCATCCGGTTTTGGTAACTTTTTGGGCCACTTGGTGTACCCCTTGTAAAAAAGAAATGGACGCGATCAATGAAGTGTATGAAGATTGGAAAGAAGATTATGGTGTAGAGGTCATCGCGATTACTATCGATAATATCAGAGCTTTATCTAAAGTCAAGCCGATGGTAGCTCAGAAGGGCTGGGAATTTCAAGTCCTGTCGGATAGCAAACAAACCTTACAAACGGCTCTTAACTTTCAAACCATCCCACAGTCCTTTTTGATCGATGGCAAAGGACATATCGTATACTCACACAATGGATATGCTCCGGGAGATGAATACAACATGGAGGATGAAATAAAAAAATTAAAGGGATAGTGGAATTCAATCCAAATCTTGCCATTGGACCATTGATGATCGTACGGGGTATCGATTAGGGATAATATTTAATCAAAGCTATTATGTATACCTGTATTCAAGGGACAAAAGCAGGGTTTTCTTAAGGAAGTGTGACCTTCCTATCTTTCCGAATAGGCCTATATTTGCCTTCATTCAACCTTCAACTATTATTCTAATGCAAGTTTTGGATTAACCCAAATCCTGCATTAGACCAATGAGGGTAGTATCCCATTGAAAAAAGTATCCCTTTATCCCCTTTTTTGTAAGCCAAATACTCCCCATCCATTTAACACAAGACGGTTATTCTACTGCGGTGCATTTTGACTT
>JALSTN010000304.1 GCA_026983735.1 Saprospiraceae bacterium
TTAGATGCTGTATCAGAAGAGGTATTTTTCCAACATAGAACGGATGTTCCCAATGGCAAGCTCAAATGGTCCAATTACTGGGATATCATCTACGCTTCAAGAGATATCTTCGGTCCGTGGAAAGTCAATATACATACAGTTGTAGGTTTAGGAGAGACAGATCGGGATTTGATAGATATCTTTTACCACTTGTACGAACGGGAGATTTTACCTTACCTATTTAGTTTTAATCCTGAGCCCGATAGTCGAATGGGAGAGTGGAAGCGTTCCCCCATTACTCGATGGAGACGTATCCAGTTGATAAAGCATCTCATCGAGCACCACGATCTCAAGCGAGAGGATATCATTATCAATGCTGCCGGAGCGATCACCGGATTGCGTGTAACAGAGAAGAAAATAGCAGCTGTAGTAAAGAATTTGGATATGGGGAAACCCTTTAAGACGGATGGATGTCCTTCTTCAGGAGGGGACGATGGATGTTCGAGACCCTACGGCAGTTATCGTCCGACGGATTCTTACCGGGACTTCCCCTTTCTACCCAATGATGATGACATCATTCAAATAAGAAAAGAACTCGATTTAGAAAATTTATTAATTCATTAAAATAAGAAGATTTATGAACATTGTAGTAGCAATCAAACAAGTGCCGGATCTGGTAGAAGAACTGGAATTGAATGATTCAGGTACCGATCTGGATAGAGAATGGTTAAAATTTAAAGTTAACGAATTTGATGATCATGCTTTAGAGGCCGCATTATTGATTAAGGATGCCCACGGGGCTAATGTTACGGTCATAGCATTGGACAATGGCCTTGATATTGATAAGGCGTTGTACGCCGCTGCCGCAAAAGGCGCTGACCGTGTAATTAAAGTTACAGGAGACTTTGAGGGATATGTCTCCACGCATAAGGCTGCAAAAGCATTGGCAGGAGTAATCGGCACCTTAGGGGCTGACCTCGTGATGACTGGTGTACAAGCGGTGGATGACCGAGATGGCCAACTGGCGGTTCTGCTTGCACACCAACTGGGTGTCCCGCATGTTACCGTAGTGACAGACATTCAAGTAAATGATACCTCTGCGACAGTACACAAGGAGTATGGCGGAGGAATGATTGGAGAATTTACCGTAGATTTTCCAGCAGTACTGGGTATTCAGGCTGCAGCTGAAACTCCAAGGTACGTCCCGGTAGCTAAGGTTAGAAGAGCTATGAAAAGCACAAATATTGAGGAGATAGGAGGGGATGGCTCAGGAGCATCTGCAGGAACGGAAGTGACTAAGATGTATAAACCGGAGACCGGACAAGGAGCAGAAATGTTGTCAGGATCTGCTGAGGACGTCGCTGCGAAGATTGTCGAGATCATTAGGAGTAAAGGCATTTGATTTATAAATTGATTTTTTAACAGTAAAAAAACAGTATTATGATTTATGTAATTGTAGAACACATAAATGGAAAAATAGAGGATATTACGTATGAAATGCTAGGTAAAGCCAAGTCGATGGGGGGAGGTGTTACGGCCGTATTACTAGGTTCGGGAGTAGAAGGATTAGCTTCGCAATTGGGTGCTGCAGATAATGTACTGCTCTGCCAGTCTCCGGAGTTGACGGAGTTCAATCCGCAAGCTAATTGTAAGGCAGCGGCTTCGGTTCTAGCAGGAAAGAATGATTCGATTATATTGGTGGGCAATACTTCGATGGGAATGGAAATAGGTCCGGGATTAAGTGCTGTATTAGGTATGCCATTGATTTCATATGTAACGGATATTTCAGATGGGTCTGTGACTAGCTCATTGTACGGAGGAAAAATGAGTGTGCAATCGGCAGTAGATGGTGGATATATCGCTTCGGTAATGGCAGGTTCTTTTCCTGCAGAATCAGGTATGTTAGAAGGGAGCCCAAATGTGGAGTCGGTAGAAGCTCCTGATTTGAGTGATGTAAAAGTGCATTTTGTAAAACTCATAGAGCCCGAAGGTGGCGATGTTGACATTACTCAGAAGGAAGTGTTGGTCAGTGTAGGACGAGGTATTCAGAATGAAGATAATCTGGAGATAGTACAGGAATTGGCAGATAAACTCAATGCGGCGTTATCCTGTTCCCGTCCCATTGTTGATAACAAATGGTTGGCCAAGAGCAGACAGGTGGGAAAGTCCGGACTCAAAGTGAAGCCAAAAGTATACCTTGCTGTGGGTATCAGCGGTGCTCCTGAACATATCGAAGGAATGAAAGATGCGGAGTGCATCATCGCAATCAATACGGATGAGAATGCACCGATCTTTGATTATGCGCATTATGGCACAACGGAGGATTTGTTTGACGTAGTGCCGGCTATAAGTGAAAAATTATAAATCCATTCGGAGGTATGAGAGGGGCACCTATTGGGTGAGATATTTCCGCGCATTATTTTTTTGTCTTTGTCTAGGGGGAGATAATTATAGTGTTCAATATTGATTATGTCTATTTATATATAATAAAATATTAGATTATGGTTAATTATCCAAATATTATTAGCAATATGGGTATGATGCGCTACAGTGCAAGTAGGTCCGGTTTGAAAGTAGAAACAGTAAATGGCTATTGTTCATATTGGGCATTGAAGGAGGACAGATGGAGCTTTTAATTGTTTTGGAAGTATAATATCCTCATTGATTTTTTTATTATTCAGTATATAAATTATGGATTATGCAAATTACCCGTGAAATATTTAGAAACTTTCCCGCATGGATGGAAGTGAGCTTTTATATCGTAGCTTTTTCTGCCATCTTTATTTTTTTATACGGATTTTACAGGAGGTATAAAAAGTATAAAAAAGGACGTCCTTCCGGTAGATTCAATCGATTGGGAGAGCGATTTGCCAATGCATCCAAGAAGATGGCAACCAATGCTACAATTTTTAAGCGTGATCCTGTAGCCGGTTGGGGGCATCTTTTGATCTTTTGGGGTTTTGTGGTATTGTTTATAGGTACGACCATCATTGCGATTGACCATGATTTTTTAGATATGTTATTTGGGGTATCGATTTTACATGGTACTTTTTATAAGATATTTTCTCTTTTCATGGATGTTTTTGGAGTACTCTTCATAATAGGATTAGTCATTATGATGTTCAGGAGGTCAAAGCATTTACCACAACTCGATTATGCCCGTCCTGACTTAAAAGAAGGAGAATACGATCGCAAAGGGTATAAAGTGGATGACAAGATATTTCTTTGGGTTTTATTGCTTATTGCTCTTTCCGGATTTATGATTGAAGGTTTGCGCATAGCGGTGGATCATCCCCCTTTTGAGGTTTGGTCCCCGGTAGGTTGGCAGTTGGGTAATTTTTTCCGCTCGATTGGATTTACAGGAGATTCGGCTTTTTTTGTGACGTACTGGTTTCATGCGATTATCGTAATGATATTTATTGCGTTAATTCCCTTTTCCAAGTCGATGCATATGATTATAGACTTTCTCAATCTAATGTTTTCTGATGAAATGTCAGCTAGGCGCCTACCGGGTGTGTCGGAAGAGAAGATGAAGGAAAGCATGGGATATACTAAGTTGGAGGACTTTACCTGGAGTGAGTTAATGGATTTTGATGCATGTACCAAATGCGGACGATGTCATGTAGCATGCCCAGCCAATGCAGCAGGAACAGCGCTTTCTCCAAGAGATGTAATCCTGGATTTAAGGACTTACGCAGACTCTAAAATGGGAATATCTGAATTTTTTAAACAGTCCTTGAATATAGGAAATGGGACGAAAGAACCTGCACTGGCCGGTGGAGTTATCTCCGATGATCGACTTTGGTCCTGTACGACTTGTATGGCTTGTGTTGAGACTTGTCCGGTAGGTATAGATCACCTCAATACCATTGTCAATCTTCGTCGCGCCCTCGTTGATGAAGGACAGATGGAAGATATGTTGCAGGATACCTTGCAAAACCTCGGAGATTATGGCAATTCCTTTGGAAAGTCCGACCGTATGCGGGCACGATGGACAAAAGGGTTGGATTTTAAGATTAAGGATGCCCGCAAAGAGGAAGTCGAATACCTTTGGTTTGTAGGAGACTATGCATCTTTTGATGCTAGAGGACAAGAGATCTCTCGTAAAGTGGCCAATATCCTACATGATGCAGGGGTGGACTTTGGGATCTTATACGAATCAGAGAAGAATTCCGGTAATGATGTTAGAAGAGTAGGTGAGGAAGGCTTGTATGAAATGCTTGCAGAGGAGAATATAGAGACTCTTAATGATGCAAGATTTAAGGTGATATTTACGACTGATCCCCATTCACTCAATACTATACGAAATGAATACCCGGACTTCGGTGGAGAATACAAGATCCTTCACTATACAGAATTACTCTTGCAATTAATCAAGGAAGGCAAATTAAACGTCAATCAAAAGATAGAAAAACGTGTGACCTACCATGATCCTTGTTACTTAGGCAGATACAATGGGGAGACGGAAAATCCGAGGAATATTATATCTAGTTTGGGTGCAACTCTAGTAGAAATGCCGAGGAATCGCAGCAATTCATTTTGCTGTGGAGCAGGAGGAGGGCGCATTTGGATGGACGACAGCCATATGACAGAGCGTCCATCAGAAAACAGAATAAAAGAGGCCCTCACGCTGGAAGGAGTAGATGTATTTGTAGTGTCTTGCCCTAAGGATTACGCGATGTTTACCGATGCGGTCAAAACAAGTGGCAACGAGGGCAAAATAGAAGTGATGGATATCATAGATCTCGTGGAAGAAGCCGTGATGGTACCCGCATAACCTTCAAGTTCCGAAAAGATATGTCCTTGAAACAATATTTGCAGGCGGATACTGCGCTGAGTCGTATGTATCAGGAGATTAAAGCGGCAGGCGCATTGAGAACCGTCTCTTTAGATCTGACGCATCGTTGTAATATCCGATGTAAGGGCTGTTATTATTTTGAAGAGGGGATGGATCGATATGCTACAAGTGAAGGCGATGCTGCTTTGGAGAGATTTATCCAAAGGGAGAAAGAACGAGGAACCAACTTTATTACTATCGTGGGTGGGGAGCCCAGTTTGGAGCTAGAGCGTTTGAGGAGTTTATATCAGAACTTCAAGTTGAGTGTCGCGACAAATGGGTTAAATAGAATTCCCTATGATGGTTTGGAAGACCTTCCGATTGGCGTAGCAGTATGGGGAGATGCTAAGACAGATCGATATCTTCGAGGTAATGATAAAATCGATATTTTTTCAAAGGCTCTGGACCATTACCGAGGAGATAACCGTGCGTTCTTCTATTACACCGTTACACCTGGCAATGTATCTCAAATCGAAGGCGTGGTCCGACGTTGTACCGACAATGGAAACAAAGTATTATTCAACTACTATTCGGACCTGTCCTCTCTAGGAGGTGCCTTTGATCATAGAATGGGATTTGAGGAAGTCCGCCTTGAGATTGATCGAATGATTGAATGTTTTCCAGGAATGATATTTATGACGCCATATTTTAATAAGGTTATTTCGTCCGGGGAGTTATTTGGTATGAAATGGGGGTATGAGGTCTGTACTAATCTCTCAACTAATCTTGAGCAAAATGCGAAACGATTTGAGAATGGGATGCCGTATAACAAACATTTCAGGGCTTATTATGCCGATTTTGTTACCACTCGTAGGTGTTGTACTGGGACTTGCAGAGACTGTTCATCTTGTTATGACACATGGGAACACTTTTCATGGGTAATGGTCAATTTACGCAAGCATCTAGCCTCTAGGGAGACGTTTGCACAATGGCTGACAACGATGTATTTATTTTATGTAATCAATCGCCTGGTAGACCAGGATAAGGGTATGAAATTGTTGACAAGCTACATTCTAACACATGAATGGGATGTGGTGAGATCTTGATTCTAAACGTAGTCATTTTGGGTCTCGATTTGCTTCAAAATTCCATCTAATTTTAATTGCTCCTCTTCAATATCAAAGTCATTCTGGATTCCAATCCAAAACTTTACGGATGTTCCAAAATATTTTGACAATCTAAGAGCAGTATCTGCAGTTATTCTACGTTTACCTTTAATGATTTGACTTATCCTAGTTTGAGGAATTTTAAGAGACTTCGATAATCTATAAGCGGATATGTTCATAGGGATTAAAAATTCTTCCTTTAGAATTTCTCCAGGGTGAATATTTGATAATTTAGCCATGATCATCTTCTGTTTTTACGTATTTGGCATTATTCTTTGTCCAAGAAAATGTACTTCTCCATTGATTATTTATTCTATTTGAGTAAATTCCTTTCAAATCCCCCTTAAGATGCTTTAATCGATTCTCAGGTGAATTCTAAGATCATCAATAGTTTGAGCATTGTTGATCATTCTTAGCTTTTATCTACCCATCTGTTGGATTTCTGCAGGTAATTGGAAGATACC
>JALSTN010000305.1 GCA_026983735.1 Saprospiraceae bacterium
CCTCCCTTTTCAGACACTTCACTTCAGGCTGTTGTCGTGCTATCCTGTTCTATTATCTTCTACGCAGGATTTAGATTAAAATCTAAAGCCTGTGGTAGAATTCGTAGCGAGGGGGATTTATGCAATATTAGAATGTGTTTTGCGTGAGTGAATAAAGAATCTTGTTAATGGATATATTACAATTTTTATGCGTATATATAGCTTTACTTTCCCATAAAAATGAAATTGATAAGTACGCTTACATTCCATGAGTGACCCCCTTGTCTCTATTCATCTAACAATTCGTCATAACGAGACGCATCTGTAGAGGAGGGGGAATCCTGCGCTCTAATTTGATCTGCAGCTTTCACATCCGGATGCAACCCCTCGATGGTATTTTCCTCCATTCCCAGTGCTTGCAGATTGTCCTTTTGCCATTGCTCCAACATCTCCAGGCCCTGCTCCTCATAAATTCCATTCTGAAGGTCAATCGTCTCAATAAAATGCTCCGACATATCCATAAAATGTTCAATTTTCCCAATTTTTCCTTGTACATCCTCAGAGATATCCGACATAGCCTGTTCAAATGCCTCTGTATGCTTAACATCTCCTTTCAGAATACTCATCGCATTTTTCATGGCAGAATGTCCTGAAGTAAGTGCCTCGCGCTCAAGAACTTTCATTTCGATGCGATCCTTTACATCTTCAACCATCAGGAATGCATGATCATACATTTTTGTAAGAAGAGCATCAAGGCCTTGCATTTTTTTGAGCAAGGTATTCAGACGCTCATTAGATGCTCTTTTGCGAGCGGCCTTTCTTGAATTAAGAATACTTTTATTTGTATTATTGGAGGTTTTCTGATCATGTGCCTTTTGTAGAAGATTTTGTATTTCAGCCGCATTATTGCGGACGAGCTCCATGAGCTTGTGGATCTCAACTTTTAAGGTATCTCGTTGGATATGCATATCTTTCATGCGCACCTCAAGGTGTTTGATATTATCGTGAAGTACATCTACTGGATCTATCTTAACAAACCAGCCGGTAACCCATCTCATCAGACTCATGTACATATACCTAAAAAGTGTCCGGGTTGGGCCATCCAATGCCATGAACAATATCGCCCCCAATACCAATAAAATAACAGAAAGCGTGACCGGACTAGCTGCCGCAATAATCAAATACGCCCAATACGTGGATAGCAAAAATCCTAAAAAAGCAAACACCCCGAAAGTGACGATAATCGCGGTCACCCGTTCGGGTTTGAAGCGCTTCTTGGTCAGGGCTCTTTCCATAGTTAAATTAATTACAGGTTGAAGTATTATTTACCCAAATATTGATCTACTTTTTTCAAATCTAAAAGAATAACCTTTTGCATATGTTGATAAGTGGCCTCAAAATCTCCTTTCGCCTTTTTTATTTTCTTTTCCTGCGCCTGGGTCTCGGCGTTTAAGGCATTTACTTTTTGATCTATAAGCGTCATCTCTTCTTGAAGTTTTTTAATCTTTTCTGCTTTTTCCCGCTTTTCCTTTAAGAGCATTTCCGCTTTTTGCAAGGGTTGTTCGACATAGGTAGCCTTGCGTTTCTTTAACGTATTTTGAAAAACCAAATACTCCCTTTTGAGAACATCCAGGTAGTGTCCTGCACTTTGCTTCACTTGCTCCAATGTTCCCCCCATCGCCTTGGACATCGTGAGAACCGATTTGTATCTTGTCTCCTCGTCCATTTCCATATTTTGCAGGGAGAGAAGGGCTTGTTTAAACTCTAGATAGTCAAACCCCTTAAGATTATTATTCTCCATCGCCTTGAGGAGCAATTGGGTCATTCGCTTACTGACTTTCGGAGTCATATCCTCCGTCAAATCTACATTAGGAACAACCGACTCCACCGGTTCAGAATCAGAAGACAGCTCCTCTATTGTCGGACTTTGGACTGTTTTTGGCTTCGTATTCTTCCTGGAGCCCTCACCTTCATCAACGACAAAGATAGAAGTAAACTTTTTTAGAAAATCACTCATTTTATCTATTTTTCTCTCTAATGGTCATTCGAATCTTTCCTATTACCCTTCTACTTTTTTTCGGGTATGAAATGGTTGCATCCAAACTATGGATTCAACTATGATGACTTTTGACAGTAAAGGTACAATTTCATACATTACTAACCCGAAATAGTTCACCCAATCTTTTCTAATAGGCAAAAGCTATATTCTTTCTGTGTGAAGATAAAAGGCCTCCTTCCTAGATATCGCAGCACTTTTCCCCTTTGTGGGCACTCCGCTGCCTACCATTTCATACCAGAAAAAAACGCCATTGTGTGTACCTATACGATATTCATTTGAAGGCCATTAAAGACACGCATTTACAGAATTAAAAAGGAGAATATGGATCTTGGCATAATTTTAGTATGCCAATAAGCAGGACAAATCCATTAGATGAGCCCGGCCAAACAACTCCCTCTAGGTATCTGGGGGAGACAAACGCTAGGCCAGCCATCAAATGACTTAAAATCAAGACAGATGAATATCGAGGAAATGAACAAAAAGCATTTATTGCGCTCTGATATGTTATACAGGGTTAGTTTCGGCCTTTCGTCCAAACTTCTTGCTTTCAAAAATGGTATTATCTCCATAGAAGTCCTTTACGGTAAGCGTTGGAAGAAAAGCTATAAAGAAACTGCACTTGAGATGGCTTACAATTGGAGAGATAAAAATCCCGAATTAGGTCAAGCCATCGGCTGTAAAGTCTATATCGTAGATGCCCACAAATTCCCATACAAAAAGGATCTTTACCTCAACACCGGAGTTGTAAGTTACGACGCTAAGGAAGGCGTTCTATTCTACAAAAACATATCCAATTAGTCTACCCATTCTGCTAAAAACATATTGGTATCATGTGTGCCACCGTTGTTGCGATTAGAGGAAAATACTAGGTATTTGCCATCATAAGAAAACATCGGAAAAGCATCAAACACACCATCTCCTGAGATGCGCTCAAGGCCCGTACCATCCTCATTGATCATATATAGATTAAACTCAAATCCCCGCTTACCGGCATGATTGGAAGAGAAGATGATTTTCTTGCCAGAAGGATGAAAATACGGTGCCCAGTTGGCTTTTCCCAGGTGAGTAATCTGTTTCAAATCCGTACCATCTACATTGACCGTATAGATCTCCATATTTGTAGGTTGAACTAGATTTTTTGCCAGCAGATCTTTGTACTCCTTAATCGCTTCTGGTGTTTTAGGACGAGAGGACCGGAAGACCAATCGCTTTCCATCCGGTGAGAAAAAAGCCCCTCCATCATAACCCAGTTCATGGGTAATTTGCTTGACATTGGACCCATCAATGTCCATCGTGTAGAGCTCTAAATCACCTGAGCGCATAGAGGTAAAAACGATTTTGTCCCCTTGGGGCGAAACAGTCGCCTCCGCATCATATCCATCAAAATCCGTAAGCTTTTTAACGATATTCCCATTTAGATCTGCGACGTATATATCAAATGTAGAGTAAATCGGCCAAACATATTTCTTGTTATCTCGTGGAGGCTCCGGCGGACAATCTTCCCCTCCTTCATGGGTAGATGCATATAAGATGAGGCTGTCGCCGGGCATAAAATAGGAACATGTCGTTCGCCCCTTACCTGTACTGAGCATTTTGGGCTGTCCCTTTCGCAAATCATCCGTGAGATTCATATAGAAGATTTGATCACAATGCAGTCCCCAAGCTTTGTTGTTGGATTGAAAGACCAGCTTTGAATTATCGAAACTAAAGTACGCCTCGGCATTGTCGCCACCAAAAGTGAGTTGCTTAACATTCTTAAAATGTCTTTCTAACGGATACTTCAAGTCAGGTGCTGTTGTAGTGTCCGAGGAAGAAGACATTGCGGAAGACGCGGTAGACTCCTCTTTGTCTGTAGCGGTTTTATCCCCGCAACCACTTAAAATGGAAATCGCAAATAATAATGTAATGTATTTATACATGCTGTGATTTATTAAGCTTGATAATGGAGTAAGAAATGGCTCGCAATCGCTTCCACAGACTTCCATCTCAAGGGTTTAAAAATATATTTCTCCCTATCACTACGTAAAAGGATGCACAAAAGAACAATTTTTTTTCAAATTATCGGCCTTATGCTGTCCAATTAACGTATTATTGTGCCGTTTTTAACTCAAGTGTTATACCTATAATTATTTCCTATATCATACCATGGCGAAATTCCCAATTGAGACCGATTCAACCATACGATATTCTGTCTACGGGTGTTTCCCCTAAACTCTAATCTGACGGATAAATTAACATAAAAAATAGACTGATGAACCTAGACCTTAAAATAGCGCGAAGTATAACGCCCTACCCCATTCAAGACATTGCCGCCAAAATTGGAATCTCTGAAGATCAATTAGAGCTTTATGGGAAATACAAAGCGAAGGTTCCCTTATCTCTAATTGATGAAGAAAAAATAAAATCGAACCATCTCATATTGGTTACAGCTATCACTCCTACCCCGGCCGGAGAAGGAAAGACAACGGTAAGTATCGGCCTAACAGAAGGTCTAAACAAGATAGGCAAACAAGCTGCTGCTGCCCTTAGAGAACCCTCTTTAGGGCCAGTATTTGGCATCAAGGGCGGGGCTACCGGAGGAGGACATTCACAGGTGATCCCCATGGAAGATATCAATCTACATTTTACCGGAGATTTTTCTGCTGTTGAAAAAGCTAATAATTTATTAGCTGCACTTATCGATAACGAGTTGCATCACAACAGCAAAGGGCTCCAACTCGACCAACGGAGAATTCTATGGAAACGCGTTATGGATATGAATGACCGTGCCCTTAGACAAAATGTACTCGGCTTGGGAGGAAAGCCCAATGGGGTTCCCCGTGAAGGAGGATTTGATATTACTGCCGCCTCAGAAATTATGGCAATCCTTTGTTTGAGCAAGGATATTGTCGATATGAAAGAGCGCTTTGGTAATATCCTAATCGGATTTAGCCGCAATAATGAACCTGTCTATGCCCGCCAACTAAAGGCGCAAGGCGCTATGGCTGCCTTGATGAAAGATGCGATTAAACCCAATCTCGTTCAAACCTTGGAACACAACCCGGTGTTTATCCACGGTGGACCTTTTGCCAATATTGCTCAGGGTACCAACTCCGTAATTGCTACAAAGACCGCGTTATCTCTAGCCAATTATGTCGTTACAGAAGCTGGATTTGGTGCCGACCTCGGGGCAGAAAAATTTTTGGATATCAAATGTACTGCTGCCGGCCTTGTTCCTGAAGCCGTCGTCATTGTCGCAACCATCCGGGCATTGAAATATCATGGCGGTGTCGCCCTGGATACTCTTGCTACCCCCAACCCGAAGGCAGTTAAAGCCGGATTGCCAAATCTAGCAAAACATATCGAGAATATACAGGGTTTTGGGATCGAGCCCGTCGTAGCTATTAATAAATTCTCTTTTGATACGCCTGAAGAGATTCGAGAAGTACAGGATTATTGTCAGTCCATCGGAATCCAAGCCATTGAATCTGATGGATGGGCTAAAGGAGGAGAAGGAACACAATCCCTGGCAAAAGCCGTCGTTCAAGTTATCGACCAAAGTTCGCGATCCTTTTCTCCAACTTACCTTCCTTCCGACGATATCCCCACCAAGATAGAAAAGATAGCAAAAAAGATCTATGGAGCAAATGCCGTCGAATATACCGCCAAAGCCAAAAAAGAACTTCGCACTATCGCAAAGCTAGGACTGGAGCATCTTCCTGTCTGTGTCGCCAAAACTCAAAAGTCTTTTTCAGATAATCCAAAATTGAAAGGAAGACCTACTGATTTTAATATTACTGTCAAAGAAATTGAAATCGCAGCCGGAGCAGGATTCATCATACCAATCACCGGAACGATGATGCGAATGCCCGGACTACCCAAGGTTCCTGCAGCAGACAGTATAGACCTTGACGCCGAAGGCAACATCACGGGATTATTCTAAATTTAATCCTATCTTCATCTAATTTATATCCCTTTTAAAACACCAGGGTCTTGTTTCAAATAAATTTGAAACGCCCTTGGAACCCCGTTTAAACAGGGAAAGGCGGGGGATTTTTACTAACGGATTTTAATGTAGAACATAATGTGTAGACGGGATAAATCCCGTCTACACATTATGTTTCCTTTTTAAAATACCAGGATCTTGTTTCAAATAAATTTGAAACGCCCTTGTAATGCCCTTGGATTAAAAACCTCCACCTAAGGCAGCGTTTCTGTGTCACCAAGTAAAGTCAGGTAAAACTCCTACCCTTACACGCAGGTTATAAAAAGGCTATTGGACAACTATCTTGTGGACACTTTCATCAAATAGTGTTTTGATGCGTAGCAAGTAAATACCCGGAGGAAGTCCTTGGACAGAGAGTAGGCTTGAATGCCTTGCTGTTCGTACGATCTTGCCTTGTAAGTCGACCATTTCATACCGAATCACATCCTGCGGTGTCACAATATGAAGAACATCCGTATTGGGAGGAACAGGATTAGGGAAAATCTTGATCGAGGACTTCAATGCGGTAAAAGTAGTTTCTGAAAGGACATCACCATACATCAAACCATTGCCAAAACTAGTGACCCACATCTGGTTCTGCTGGTAGGGGTTGAAGATAACCCGTCTTGGAGCATGGTAGGGATAACTCTGCACGGGATACCATTCCCCTTGCGTCGTATCGCTATAATTTCTTGCCCAGAGGCCTTCTGTCTCCGTCGTAAGATAAATCCTCCCCTCCTGTTTTGGTGCTACTGTAACAGAATAAACACGATGAAACTGTCCCGGGAGTGAAAAGCGCGTCCATGTCATGCCTCTATCTGTGGTCTTAAAGACCCCTCCCAGATCATTGGCGGGGCCACCCCATCCACTCCATACACAGGCATACCAGGTATTTTGATCGGGATCTAACGGATCTATTACGACATCCTGGGTCCAAAATCGCATATCCGGGTGGCTTCGATTCACCCATGTAGCACCGTCATTGGTACTAACAAAAACACCTGAACCGGGATAAAATACAGATTTGTCATTGTCCTTGCGGACTCCCCAACTTACAACCAAGGTACCATCATTGAGCACCCGAATATTGTTGGGCCTGCCGATGTTAGCACCGGGGGGATTGGACAGTTTTTCCCAGATGGCATTCATCGGATCACTAATTCCTCTCGCACGCCAGATCCCCCCTTTGGCATCCGGGGAGACTACTGAGGCATAGAGCACGTCCGGATCCTTAGGGGAAGTAGTCACCCATTTGACGGGTGTGCCAAAGTCTCTCATTTCTATCCAGGTTTTGCCTTTATCCGTGGAAAATAAAACCTTCCCTTCTCTCCCATTCCGGCCCAGACGGGCATCAGTAGTGTAGGTGGTCTCATACATATCATGAATAGACGAGGTAGCAGCGTACCAAATAGGTTTGGTCTGATGTTTTTCGATATGATAGAGGGTATTCAGGTCATGTCCGCTGTAATCCATACTCCATGAGCGTCCACCGTCTGTGCTTCTTATCCCTTTAATATCGGTAAAGCATCCAAAGAGTCTCATTGAATCAAACCAATACACCTGCCAAACACTGGTAGGATGTAACCCAACTCCACGGTAGGTTTTCTTTTTAGGAGTAGGCTGACCAGCCGGATTTTCATCTTCTGGGGCTAGATATTTTTGATGCCAGGTCCCACCACCGTCCGTCGTCTCATGGATAAATCCGAGATCGGTTATGATGGCCTGATTAGAATGCATAGCATTCACCGTGAAGCCCTCTGCAAATTCTCCCCACCAATAATCCAGATCGCCTTGATAACCTTGATATCCGGTGTAAATATTTTCATTATTTTGAGTGAGAAAGACCTCCTTCCAAGTAGCTCCGCCATCAGAGGTTTTCATCACAAGCGGTTTGGTATAGGGTTCTGTAGTCGCACCGGCAATGTAACAAGTATTCGGATCATTGATCGCCATACTTAGATAGACAGCAAAATGTTTTTTTGTGTCGATCCCGGACATGTTTTTAGTCCAGGAGCCCTTGAGATTGTCCATTGTATAAACTGCGCGAATTGCGCCCCAATAATCAGGTCCCAGATTGCCTGCCCACACATCACCGGAACCGCCGGTCAAGGCAAAAAAACGAGTTACCCCTCCTTTTGTTCCTCCGCCAAATCCCATAATCCGCTCATCGTCAGGTATTCCTTTAAAACCTGCATTTTGTAGGGTATTGCCACCATCGTAAGATACTAAAACCCCGTCATTGGTACCAAAGTAAATCGTATCCCCCATAAAGTAGACACCGGACAAAAGTACTCCCCCGCCGGTCTTGGCGGTGTAGAGTTTTTTATCCGACTGACCTCCATCCTGAGAGATCCAAATCTCATCATAGGTTGTCCAAACTACTCGTTGAGGGTGTTGATAATCCGCATAGAGGAAGTATTTGCTTTCCCAGGGCTGTGAATCTCCGGAAAGAAAACTCCATTGCTTCCCCCCATCATGACTTATAGAGGGGCGTGTGGCATAGCTTTCCTCATCCCATCTAAGTAAGTATCTGGTAGCGGGATCACTGGTAAATACGACCTTCCCAAAAATATCTATCACCGAACCCGAGACATTTTCATATCTCTTTCCTTCATTTTTAGTATGAAATAGTGCCCCGAGGTCACAGCCCACAAAGAATTCGCTTGGATCTTCAGGATTAATTGAGGGACTAAAGAGTCCTCCTCCTCCTCCGATACCTGTAGACTCAAAATGTACAGGCTGTGCTAAAATCAATGAGTAAAAGCTACTCAATAGAACGACCAGTGCAAATTTTGCATTAAACATAGTAATAATTTTTAAGGTGAAAGCAGATGGATATTGAATAGATGGGAATATTTCTAAAGGCAAATATACAAAAAATATTAAAATAATATTTCCTAAATCTCGATTTAATGCCTATCTAAAAGATTAAAACCTAAAAAATGTATTTATAATTCGCATCGATATGCACTGATAGTGAAGAGCAAATGCATTTTACCGAAGGGGCATAATCTGCTGTGGCTACAAGGATAAATGCACCATTTTAAAATCGAAATGTAACGTTGTAGGGTAATGAATAAGGTTCACGCTACCTAGTAAATTAGGCTTTTCCCCAGAGGTAAAAATAATGCCATGTATTAGACTCCCAATCAAACCAAGTAAATATATTATTGATAATGTTTAATTTACACCATCATATAGAAATTAATTAAGAGTAAGCTTTTCACTTGAAGGGATACTACTTTTCTCTCTATTTGAATTTTAAATTATTACATTCATTTAACACTGGGGTATTCTTCTACTGCGGCACGTTTTGACTTCATAATGCGCCTTGTTGCGAATTCTAATGTGTATTTTGTATTAAATAAGCATGATGATTGAATTAATGCAATATAAAATCATCTAAAAAAAATCCAACACTACTCACGACTCCCGATATTTAGTTATTTTTGCAACTTGTCAATGGTAATCAATATGCATCATAAACTCCAATTTCTCCCCCTTCTTCTGTTACTGCTTTTAGGCTTTCACCTCAGCGCCCAATGTCCTGTGATCAGTACGACGACTATGACACCTGGCGGATGTGACATGGGGTGCACCCTCTGTGAAGGAGATATCATCACACTTACGGCCACGGGTTATAATTTACCGGATGGCGGCAAGGTGGATTGGTATATAGATGAGAACCCGGGTTTTGATCCGTATAGCGGGGAAGGCACATTACTGGGCAGTTCTACCATTAGTACTCCGGTCACGCCCTGCAACCCACCCCCTTCCTTTATCGGCATGATGATCGATGCCTGTGGACCGGAAGCCGCCAATGAATTTATGGTATTTGATGCGGGCGGGGGATTTGACGTCAACGACTTGTTGGTAGATTTTGATATGAATAACAATGGCGGGGCCGGCAATGAGGATTTGGGCAATGGTTTCCCCTGTGGATTTGCCCCCGGCAATCCGAATCTGGTACAAGGATGTGACGATGTATTTTCCATTGGACCGGGGGAGCATGTTCCAGCGGGCGCAATACTTGTTCTCTTCACCAGCACCGGATCCTCGACCACCTATGATATGAGTGGCATCTGCCCGGACTGCAGGAAGGTATATGTTCTATCGAGTAATTGTGCCAGGACGAAAGGCGCATTCTCCAATCATACCAGTTCAGGCACGAGAACGACCAATTGGAGTGTTGCATGTGGAGGCGGAGGCTCTATCACCTACGACTGTGCGGACCTTGTCGGAGATGGAGACCAGTGGGCGAATGGAGGAGTAACCAATGGAACTTGTGATTTTGAAGGAGGTGCCAGCCCTTATCAGGCACTTTCAACCGTCACGGTATTTACGACTACAGTACCCAATGCTTGGTGTGACAAAGATTATGAAATTGTCGGCATCATCTCCCCTTGGATGGGTTCCAATTGTTGTGACGACCCCTATACAGATAGATTTACACTTCACATCTCCTGCCCAGAAGCTTTCCCTGCTCGAATCGAAGCATGCGATAAAGGAGATGGAACGGCAGATTTTGACCTATCCTCGATCGAGTCTGATGTCAATGGAAATTCAGGATACACCGTAGAATGGTATGCTGATCCGGGGCTTAATACCCCAATATTAATTTCGCCTTATACCAGTACGAGCAAAATAATATATGCTGTGGTGCGAGATGGCAACTGTGTCTCGGCTTCCTCTCAAGTGGAACTAGTCGTGCTCCCCCTTCCTGTTTTTGCCGGCAATCAGCAGGTAGAACTCTGTGAAGTCCCCTCCGGATCCGGCACTGCCCCACTCAATATAGATAGTTTAAGAAATGTACTCAATCTAGGGGACAACAGTCTTGATATTAGGTTTTGGGAAGATGAAACACACACGATCGAGATTCTAGATGACCCGTATAACACAGGTTCAGGGGTCATCTATTTTACAGTGAACAACGGACAATGCACCGCAAAAGGGGACATAATTATTATCATCAACCCGACACCACAAGCATTTCCTCAACAACTCATGGTCTGTGAATCCCCTCCGGGTAGCGGTTCTGCCTTAGTAGATCTCAATCAACTAAGGTCTAAAATAACTGTCGGAAATCCCAACAATGTCTCTTTTTATGAACAAAAGGATGTAAACACCAAAATCTCCTCCCCATACAAGACGGAATCCACAACTCTGTATGCCCGTGTAGAAGAGCAACCCTGCGCCTCTGAATGGGTCGAAATAGAAGTGACCATACTGGGCAATATAGACCCAAATGATGCGGTAGTACGGCTATGTGCCACCTCTTCGGACAGCACTGCGACCTTTACCCTTCAAGAGATCTACGATCAAATTAACCACGGCAGACCACTAAGAGTTTTTAGTGATTCGATGGGGGCTGACCTTGGGATTTTCCCCTACACCGGGAAGGACAGTATCTTCTTCGGGCAACTCGAAAATGACTCCTGTACATCCGGAATTTTCAAAATCAAGTTGGATGTCACAGCCAGACCTATTTTACAAAACAATACTGTAGCACAAATCTGTACAGACACTAACGGTTTGGCCACCTTTGACCTAAAGGGTTTGCGAAAGGTCGTAGCTTCGATTGATAGTACCATCGAGTTAATTATCGCGTATGACTCTCTATTTGCAGACACTATTCTGAGTGATACGGTATGGACGGTCAAAGACACGACGCTCTATGTCGTCGGTTTCAATGGTGGATGTTACTCCGATACTATAACCATCCAACTTCATCCTGTGCGATCCCCTTACATCGTACCTATGGATATAGAGGGGTGTGATTCAGCCATTCTTCCACCGATCACAGGAAAGCGTCTAACCGGCAAGGAAGCCTATTACAGTCGTTCACAAGGAGCTGGTATGAAATGGTTGGCCGGCGACGTCCTGTATACTTCCGGCAAGATTTATGCTTTTGACAAAAATAGATTTTGCCCTTACGAGAATGAAATCAATGTAACTATTCACTCCAGTGTACACGCAGGAAAGGATGTAAGGACTTCTGTCTGCAAGGGCACGCAAGTAGATTTGTCCACCCTCTTGGACGGTGCAGACTCCGGAGGTGCTTTTAGAGATGTAAGCGGGATGGGCAATCTGGCAGGAACCATGGTCAACACAACCACTTTAGCCAATGGGGAGTACCCATACAGATACACGAGATACAGTGGTACAACTTGTCCGGATGACAGTGCCACCATCACCCTGGTCGTGGTAGATCAAGTAAATGCAGGACAAGACATCGACGCAGGCGTAATATGTGAGATGGATACGCTTTTCCTCAGAAGCCTTTTAACGGGAGATTTGGGAGGTGAAATACATCTATTGCCAAGTGGTCAAATGCTCAATAACACTGATTTTATCCCCGCACAGGACCTCGGAGTAGGCGCACATCAACTTCTCTACATTGTAGGGGATGGCAATACCTGTCCACGAGATACCGCCTATATTGATATTCGGGTAGCCCCGTTGGTCAGCATTCCTCCCATCCTAGATACTTCCACATGTGGTCCGTACATTCTTCCGCCTATAAAGCATATAGGTGGAGCCCCTTTTTATTATAGCCAACCCTCCGGCTCCGGAGTGAGGTATTCTCCGGGAGATACACTTTTCACAAGTCAAGATGTCTATATCACAGACCCCGGTTCTCCCTGCTCGGAAGAAGTCGTTTTCCACGTCAGGGTGGGTGCCATTTCATACAATACCATTAACGGTATGCTATGCCCCGGGACAAGTATTGTCATCAATGGAACCACTTATGATGAAACACATCCTTCCGGCAAAGAGGTGCTTCAAGGACAAAATGCAAATGGATGCGACAGTATCATTACCATATCGCTGACGTTCTATCCTCCGGCTACCTCCATCATCGACACTATCTTATGCCCTGGGGAATCTCTTCAAGTCAATGGCACAACCTATGATGCTAATCATCCTGCCGGCACCGAACTACTCCCCAATGCCTCGAGGAATAATTGCGACAGTATGATATCTATACAGCTGGCATTCTACAAGACGGATACTACTATCATAGACCAGTATTGTACTGGAGATGAAATAACCATAGGTGGAGTGGTGTTCAATGAAGTACATGCGACAGATACGATCAACCTACTCCAATCAGCCAAAGGAGGATGTGATAGTACGATCCGGGTAAATCTGACATTTGCCGACGCGGTAGAAGCCATGTTTTCCGAGACCATTTGCCAAGGGGATTCCCTCATTGTCAACGGGACGACATACAATGAAAACCACCTTACCGGAGCAGATACCTTTCCTAACCAAAGTGCCAAAGGGTGTGATAGCATTCTTCACGTCATGATCTCATTGCAGGCACCATCCATACATTCTATCAGCTCTACCCTTTGTCCTGAAGCATCGCTCGTCATCAATGGCACGACTTATAATACATCACACTCTTCCGGAACAGAAATCATCCAAAATGGAGCCTCCAATGGATGCGATTCAATAATCGAGGTCAATTTGGCCTTTTACGAGTACTTTCTGGATAGTGATCAGAGCCGTTATACGATCGAAGAGGGAGAAGAAATTCAGCCCAAGATATCAACCGACATGAACTACACCAAAATCAATTGGAGTCCGAAGACCGGGCTAAGCTGTGCAGATTGTCTGGAGCCGGTGTTTAGTCCCACACAGACGACGACCTACACCTTGACATTAATCGATGCTAATGGTTGTGAGATAAGCACCTCCTTAACCATCGTGGTGAAGGAGAAACTACAAGGAGGACTTTTCATACCCAACACTTTTTCCCCTAACAGTGACGGACAAAATGAGGTGTTTAGAGTTTTTGCAGATAAAAATGGGGGGACAATAGCGCTATTTGAGATATTTGATCGTTGGGGAGAAAGACTTTATGTGGAGCAAAATACAGCTGTCAATGATCTCAATTCACATCGAGGCTGGGATGGCAAATTCAAGGGCAGTGCAGCACTACCCGGTGTATACATTTACCATATTGTATTCAAATTTCCCAAAGGAGATAAAGTAATTGAGAGGGTCGGGAGCCTTACCCTCTTGAAATAAAAAGTGGTTCTATCTTAATTAACTATAAAAACAGTATCATGTCCTCCATACATCAAGATCCATATCACGAGCTCAGATTTCCGGTCGGTGAATATATTGCCATTAAAAGCCCCTCTACCGAACAGATAAAAGAATGGATTGAGATCCTAAGAGATTTTCCAAAAAAATTGGAATCAACCCTTCAGGGAGCTACCCTTCAACAATTAAATTGGCCCTATCGGCCCAAGGGTTGGGCGGTCAAACAAGTGGTCCATCACTGTGCAGATAGTCATATGAATGCCTATATACGTTTCAAATTAGCCCTAACGGAAGATCGCCCGACGATCCGGCCTTATTTCGAAGATCGATGGGCACTTTTGAAGGATTATCAAGAGGAAGATCTTCAATCTTCGCTAGACATACTCCGAGGGCTCCATGCTAGATGGAGTCGTTTTCTAGAAGGGCTTTCCAAAGAACAACTCTCCAAGGAATTTATCCATCCGGAGCATGGCAAAACATTTAATCTGGCTGAAAATATCGGAAACTACGCCTGGCATTGCCGCCATCATTTGGCACATATAGAGCATGGGCTCAACTCAGGTGGTATCTACTTGTAATTCCTCCCCAGTCCTCAGTTCGGGTTTGAAAAGGGATCCCTCTTTGATTCAGTTGCGTATAAACTAACGTTATTGGATTTCATTTCGGACGTCGGCGAGGGGACAACTATCATAGTACACTACTCCATTCTCTTGATAAATGATGGGGCTATGTGCGGGATGAACTAAAGCTCCATCCACCCAAGCGGCTCCTTTGATGCGCAGACATAAATGTTTATCGGAATCTACTGTGGCGACATATCTTACCCAATACCCATACACGTCTACCGCTTGTTTTAATGGGATGAGTTGCGTCCCGGTAGCATCCCCGCCAAGAGAATAGTCGTTATAAATCAAGGGTTTTTTATCCGATTTAGGGTCCAGATAAACCCAAATGGACATTTCATAAAACTGACTATCCTTAGGGATATCTACACAGAAGATGGTGGTGTCCTTGACCCATTTTGCCCCTTCCCCATTGAAAGCTACAGGGGCATCCTTATTTTTCTCGAAATTATCCCAATAAGTGAACCCCGGAGCCTGTTCGAACAGAATAGTATCCGCTGGCACTTCACCGTACTTTTCAGTTAGTTGTGATCGGTTGGACCGCAATCGATTCACCGGAAGTTCCAGCACTTGGAATTCATTATTATGGCCCAGCAATTGAGCTTTAGAAAGCAGCGATTTTTCATTGGGACGCAGTAGATCCGGATCTGCAATTAAAAGTATGGGGCGTTCATCCATGTGTTTTAATCGCTCTTTTTCCAGGGGAAGGTCTCCAAGCAAGCCCATCAAATCCAGTGATTGGCGCAGAGAAGTCCGAGACATCATAATATCCATGATGGGGATCCCTGTTTGATGAGAACACCTTGCCGCCTCTTTAAAATCCCATAATCCGGCCTCTAAGGTTATCCATTCCGGTCCTAATATCACATAGGGCAATAATAATATGGCTTGAAAATCTTGCGGTTTCTTATCGGCTTTCTGCAAAATATCTAGATAGGTATGGTCCCTGTCCGTCAAAATTCGATTCGGTTTAAAAATAGCGTGAACTGCATGATTGGTATGTAGTCCGGCTTCATGCTGCCAGACGACTGCGGTCCCTAACAGCGCTAGGAAGGCATAGTTATACTTTCCCTTTTCATACCATTTTATAAAATAAACATATAACCAGTAAACTCCAAAAATTAAGAAGGTATAATAAAACACCCATCCAAAACGGCCCAAGCTCCTAAATTGGCCCAAGGGGCCTAAATGTTGCAATATACCCAAGACATCGATCCAATGAAAGAAATGAGCACTGTAAAGCAACGCCACAACACCGGATAATAAGGTGGCATAAAGATGTGGTTTAGCTTCGAGTAAATGGATCAGAGCCTTAGGTTTAGTAATTCTTTTAAGAGTACTTACAATAAGCACAAGCAACAAACAAAATCCAAAGCATCCAACATAATTCCATCCTTCCCACTGTTGGTTGCCAATGTGGAGTGCATCATGGAGGGGGCCCAAATGCGGCCAAAAGACACTTTCAAAAGAAGATTTATACACCCCAGCTCCATAGGGTTGATTCGGGCGATCCAACACGTTGTCTGACCCATAAATCCAGGTCACTATACCCATTGTAATGACACCTACAATAGCTAAGGTAAATAACACTTCCTTGGTAGGCCGTCTCTTTGGACTAAGAAACCAGAAAATTGTCACAAAGCTTCCGATCAACAACAAATTAATCGCCATGAGATATAGATGGGTCATCCCGGCAAACAAGTACAATACACCTAGGGCGATCATTGACAATAGGGGCTTGTCCCTGTCAAAGATTCGCCATAAATAGTATAAGATCGCCGGGATATAAAAACCATAGGAAAGCGCATAGTGTGCCCCCAAGCGTTCTAATTGGGGAGACAAAAAGGTAATGAGTAAGGTAAAAACCAAGGCAAATCCTCCTGTTATGCCCATTCGCTTTAGCAAAAGAAGGATAAACCATCCCGTCAGGTATATTGAAAAAATCATCCAGATATTGAGAAAGCCGATGATATGATTATCCATCGAAATAATATGATTATTTATCGCTTTCAGCAAAAAAGAAAGGATAGGTTGGTTGTCTGTAAATACAACATGTTCGCCATACGGGTAATTCATCCCCGAAAAGTGATTACCAGAATCATTTCGGACATAATGAGTAACGACAAAATAGTTTTTGAGGCCATCTCCCGAATCTGAGAAAAGGTAATGTTCCGGATCAGCAAACACGGGTCTAAAAATCAGAAATAAGACGAACCCCATGATGAAGATATAAAGTAAGTCTGTCCTTTTATCAAAAAAATTTGTTGACATCAGAGTGATTTTGATTAAGACAACAAATATACACTAAGTTTTAATCATTGGGCTTCCGAGTTAAAGCAGAGAATTGAACGAGGGGCATTACCTTAAGTAGCGGTAGCTAAGAAATACAAACGCCATTAAGACGAAGATAGAAAATCTAAAAACATCAGGGATCCGATGGCTTTACTCTTAACTTACCGGTGAACCTATGATCCTAGAAAAAGTTTGTATCTTTACACAGCTAATTCCCATCATGATAAATATCAGTTCAATATACAAAGCTCATTTGACCATAAAAACCATCAGAATCTATGCGTCGTAAAATATTCATTCTCTTCCTACTTCATCTTTTACTTCAAGTTCATTGCCTCCCTGCTCAAAATCAGACCATCGTCTTACGACATGCTAAGATTCATCGAGGAGATGGATCCAAGATGGAGGAGGGCATCATCGCTTTCAAAGGGGGCAAAATCGTCTATGTCGGACCTTCGACCGATTGGAATACAGCAAAAGATGCCCGATGGTATGATCTCCAGGGCCAACATGTCTACCCCGGACTCATCGCTCCAAGCACGACATTGGGGTTGCGAGAATTTGAACAAGTCAGAGCCAGCAATGACTTTAAGGAATTAGGGGAAAACAATGCCAATATTCGCTCCATTATCGCCTACAACACCGAGTCGGATGTCATTCCGACTTTGCGGTCTAATGGAATCATCTATGCTCAAATCACTCCTCAAGGCGGGTGGATCTCCGGACGTTCGAGCATAGTAAAATTAACCGGGCACAACTGGGAAGATGCAGTTGTTCTCGATGACCATGGCTTACACGTCCACTGGCCTACTGATCAAATTCGACAGGGTTGGTGGGGCGCTCCCTTACCGGACAAACCCAACAAACATTATCAAGAGCAAAGAGATAAGATTATAAAATATTTTCAGGAGGCGAATGCCTGGTGCAAGAACGCCATAGGAGTAAATATCAAACTCCAAGCACTCTGCCAACTCAAGCAAAATAATGGCCTCCTCTTCATCCATGCCAACCGACCTTTTGAAATCAAAGATGCAGTCACTTCTTTAGCCTATCTCCAACTCCCAATGGTCATCGTAGGAGGTAAAGAAGCATGGAGAATAAGTGATTTCCTCAAAAAAAATAATGTCTCTGTCATCTATATCCAGCCCCAATCTCTACCTGAAAGACTAGATGACCCGGTTCATAGGTCTTATAACATTCCCCGATTGCTCGACAGTGCAGGTGTACGTTACTGTATTGGAGTAAAAGGGTTTTGGCAAGTGCGCAATCTGCCCTTTCAGGCGGGCCAAGCAGTGGCAAGTGGCTTGCCAAAAGAAAAAGCTATACAGGCCATCACCGGTTCTACCGCTGCGATACTGGGGATGGGCGACAAAACGGGAATGTTAAAACCCGGATTATCTGCTGACCTCATCGTATCCAAGGGGGATTTGTTAGATATGAAAAGTTCTACTATTACCCGAGCGTATTTACAAGGAGAGCCGGTTGATTTAACGGACAAACAGCAAGCGCTATATCATGAATACATGAAGCGTTATCAACTCAAATAAAGTCGTAAAATGTGCGAATTTCGCTGTCTGAATATCGATTAGTTTACCTAGAACAGGGAAGCAAATATTTGAAAACTACGTGCTATTTTCTAATACTTACCGATAATTTTTCTTCCAAGCTTTGGATTACTTTGTTCATAATCTTTTCAATATCTTTATCTCTTAATGTCCGCTGTGTATCCTGAAAGATCATCTTGATAGCGTAAGAGATTTTGCCTTCCCCTAAATGCTCCTTGCTCTCATAAATATCAAAAACGGTCATAGACGTCAGTAATTTACCTGCAGCTTTTCTAATGGTTTTTTGAAGATCTACATATCGAGTCCCTTTATCCATGACAACGGCAAGGTCTCTTCGGACGGTTGGGGTCTTGGGTATCTCTTTGAAAATCACTTTAACTTTTTCACTTGCTTTAAGGATATTCTCCCAATGGAGCAGTGCGCCGAAAACGGGTTGTTTGATATGATGAGCGGAGATAAATTTCTTGGAAACACATCCTACTTCAGCCAAGAGTTGTTTACCTCTAAAATACTTCATCCCATAATCCCATCTTAAATGTTCCATCTCTTCCTCTTGAAAGGAGTCAATACCCAATCTCTTGAGTAATGCCCGAGTTATGGATTGGACATCATAATAATCGGAATGCCGGTCGCCTTTAGTCTTCCAATGTTCCGGGCGGTACTCACCGGTCACCAATATACAAAGCAAGTCTTCTTCTTCAACAGTTGATGCATCCAGTCTTCGATAAACTCTACCCCATTCAAACAATTTGAGGTCCCTTTGTTGTCGTTTGAGGTTGTGAGCTACAGACTCTAGACCGGAGAGTATCAAATCCGGTCTCATAGTATCCAGGTTCGTATTGGAAGTATTGTGGATAAGTACGAGATTCTCAGCTTTGACGTTCAAGGTATCCATCGCCGTTTGGGAAGACATAAGAGACAAGCCCATCATTTCAAGGTATCCCTGGCCGGTCAAGATATCCCCCATTTTTCTCTTGGCAGATAGTGCTTTATCAGAATCCTTAAAAGACAAAACATAAGAGAGGGTATCCGGTATCGGAACTTTATTATATCCATAAATCCTCAGTATTTCCTCTATCAAATCTACTTCGCGGAGTACATCCGATTTATTAGTCGGCACTTCAACTATTACAGACTGGTCATCATTAGGAAGGATATTCATATCCATCGCACGGAGAATATCCTCTATTTCACTCGACTTAAGTTGAGCACCAATTAATCGGTTTACCATTTCATACCTTAGCAAAATCCTAGCGGGAGCAACAGGTTTCGGATAATTATCAAGAAAGCCATCTACTACTTCCGCATCGGCGTACATCTCCATCAAATAAGCTGCTCTTCGCAGGGCATCTAGCGTGATATTAGGATCTGCCCCCTTTTCGAAGCGCATGGCTGCGTCTGTGCGAAGCTGATGCTTAAAACTCGTCTTGCGAATAGACTTCGCATTAAAATGAGCAGATTCCAGAAAAATATGGGTAGTAGCCTCTGTCACACCTGTATCCAAGCCACCAAAGACACCGGCGATACACATCGGTGTTCCTTCTCCGTCACAGATCATGAGATCTTCATCAGAGAGCTTACGTTCGACCTCGTCAAGCGTAACAAAAGGCGTGTTATCGGGTTTTGTTTCTACAATAATTTTTCGACCTTTTATTTTATCCGCATCGAAAGCATGCAGCGGCTGACCGTACTCATGGAGGATGTAGTTTGTGATATCCACGATGTTATTAATCGGGCGAACACCGATGGCTTTCAATCTAAATTGCATCCAGTCCGGAGACGGTGCAACTTTGACATTTTTTAACAATAGTCCCGAATATCTGGGGCAACGTTGTAAATCTCTAATCTCTATTTGGAATTCAATATTATCTGCCGGTGGCAAATCTCCAATTGTTTCCGGGAGGGAGAGGGCTTCAACGGAAGGGGTGTTAACTTTCAAGAAGGCCCAAACATCTTTAGCGACACCGATATGACCGGTTGCATCTGAGCGATTTGGCGTCAAACCGACATCATAAACGGTATCTCTATCCAAGGAATAAAGTTCAGAGGCAGGGGTACCCGGGGTGGCCGTTCCATCCAATACCAAGATACCCTCATGTGAGGTCCCCAATCCAAGTTCATCTTCTGCACAGATCATCCCTTCAGAGGTTTCACCACGGATTTTTCCTTTCTTTATTTTCCAAGGAGTGCCAGACGCATCATAAAGTGTAGTTCCTATGGTCGCGACCAAGACGGACTGTCCTGCAGCAACATTGGGAGCACCGCATACGATTTGGAGCGGGGACTCCCCACCGACATCTACCGTAGTGAGACTTAGTCTATCCGCATTGGGGTGCTGTTCGCAGGTAAGGACCTTCCCCACCTTTACCCCTTCGAGGCTTCCTCTAATCTTTTCAACGCATTCCATTCCTTCGACTTCGAGACCGATATCGGTGAGTATTTCTCCAAGTTTGCTATCTTCTATAGATACGCCCATCAAATAGTCCTCCAACCAATTCTTTGAAACCTTCATTTAGATCTGATTTTATACCAATTATTCTAGTCACCCGTTGAAAAAGGGATGATTTTCCAAACATCCCGCAAAGATACATCTTCCTGCTTATTGTCAGGTATGAAATGGTTACAACAAAAGAAATGTAAAAACCAAGTCGATGGTGTAGCCCCTCCGTCAATAATGACGCTCATTGAAGGACCAATCCCCTTATTCAATATTTTTACGCAAAATAAGTACTCCATTATCAGACAAAGCACTACCTTTGCGTGACTTTTCAAAAGCGAGCGCGGGTGTGGCGGAATTGGTAGACGCGCTAGACTTAGGATCTAGTGCCGCAAGGCGTGGGGGTTCAAGTCCCTCCACCCGCACTTTTTAACAATAACAGTTGCTGTAAAAGGGGCTGTTATTTTTGTTTAGAGGGTAATTATTGCCCATTATTTTACCATTTCATACCATATCAATATCGATAAAAGCTGCAACCATGAACATAGAGAAGAAAGATACCAGGGCAAATGAAGCGACCCTCTTCATACAAGTGAACGTAGAAGATTACCTTGAGGAACTCAACAAAAAACTCAGAGAAAAACGTCAGCAAGCGGATGTGCGAGGCTTTCGAAAGGGGAAAGCCCCTATGAGTCTAATCAAACGCATGATTGGGAATGACCTCCTTTTCAGAATTGTCTATGATAAAGCACTGGAAGCCTTTAACACCTATATAGAAGAAGGGGACCTCAATATTATAGGACAAGCCCTCCCCTCTGAGGAGCAGGAAGAAATGGAATGGGACATCCATCATCCCTCGGATTATACCTTTGCCTTCGACATTGGAATGGTTCCACCTTTCGAGCTCAAAGGACTTAGCAAAGAGGATGCCTACACTTATTACGATATTGAGATTGATAAGGAGAAAATAGAAAGAGATATTGAGGCGCATCTTTTAGCTGCAGGTACTTGGGAAAAGACAGAAGAACCTATCGGGGAAAATATGTCTGTAGTGATCGAAGCGACTGAATCCTCTCCATCAGAAGGAAAAGAAGCCTGGGAAACTGCTTTTGAAGTGAATACATTGGAAATCACCGAGGAGTTTTTCGCCCTCTTAAAGGGTAAGCAGGTAGGCGACAAAATAGTACCTTTCAATATTCAAGAGGTCGTGAAGGGGGCTACTCCCGAGATGGTAAAAAAGCAGTTACTCAATCTTGACCAAGAGGATGAGGAAAATGAAAATATCGAAATATCAGACACTTTCAGTGGTGTCATTAAAGAAGTTAACAAAAAAATCCCAACGACCGAAGACTACGCTTTTTATCAACAAGTATTTGGTGAGGGAACAGAGGTAAAGGGTCATGAAAGTGCCATTGAGGCTATTAAAACCCACAGAAAGAAAAAAGCTCAAGAGCTTGCCGATGACTTCTTTATAAGCCAAGTAATGGAAAATATCTTTGAACAAACCCATATTGATCTTCCCGAACCATTTTTGATGAGGTGGATACCTTTAGCTTTCGAAGGAGAAGAGGAAGAGCCTTCCCTTGTAGCTTACAAAACAGCAATGGTCAGATCAATAATTGAAAGTGAGATTATTCGAAAATACAAAGCTGAAATCACGGAGCAAGATGTCTATGATGAATTAGCAAACGCCCTCTACTCACAATATCCGATGCTCAGACAGTCCCCACAATATTTGAATTATTTCTTAGAGCCCATGCTAAAAGATTCTAAGGAGGTGGAGATGGCTCAAAAAAGGGCCATGATAAAAAATTCACTCCTTTTAGCGAAAGACTCCTTAATCTCAGAAACGAAGGAAATAAAGGAAGAGGACTTCTATAATCTGGTTAGCGAAGCAAACAAAAAAGTCCTTTACCAAGAAGAAGAGTAATTTGAACTCTCATTTATCTTGAGACTTTATATCGGATATTGTCTTTCTATTTTTCCTCTCTGAAATAGAAAGACAAGAGGCTCTTTTTTTAATCTGCAATTATTAAGTTTCACTTCGGATATGAACCTAAATTGTATTTATAGGTTATACTCTACATATTAATTGAATCTAACGAAATACCAAATCAAAATGCAGGATAAAAAAGAGTTTTTAAAATATGCGACCAAGCACATGGGATTGTCCGGAATGCATCTGGAAAAATATATCGCCAAGACCTACCCAAATATTGTGGGATTCACTCCACAGGTCATAGAAGAGCGACAAATGAACGTGGTAGGAATGGATGTATTCAGTAGACTGATGATGGACCGGATTATTTTTATGGGCGTACCGGTGAATGATTATGTCGCCAATGTTATTCAGGCACAGTTGCTCTTTTTACAATCTACAGACCCCAAACGGGATGTGAGCATGTACATCAATAGCCCTGGGGGAAGCGTCATTGATGGAATGGGCATTTACGATACGATGCACTACATCAGTCCTGATGTAAACACGATTTGTACCGGACTAGCTGCGTCGATGGGCGCCGTACTTTTAGCTGCAGGAACCAAAGGTAAAAGATCTGCTCTCCCTCATGCTAAGGTTATGATCCATCAACCCTCCGGTGGTATGCAGGGACAGTTCAAAGATATGGAGATCTCCTACAACCTCATCAAACACCTCAAAGATGAGCTCTATCAGATTTTGGCGAATCACACAGGACAGGACCTAAACAAGATAGAAGAAGACTGTGATAGAGATAACTGGATGAGTGCAGAGGAGGCGAAGGAGTATGGATTGATCGATGAAGTGCTGGGCAGGTAACATAAAGTAGTTATCTTTCTTCAGAGTTCATTGCTATTGACACAATACCTTATATGAAACGAACATGAATTTTATTAATTATAAATTCACACAAAAATAATTAAAAAAATTCATGTGAGAGCGAAGCGGTTCTATATGTGCAGGAAATTTGTAATATATTTAATTTCAATTTATTATAATTTTTCTGCACATATGAAACGAACATGAATTTTATTAATCATAAATTATGATTTGGGGTTAAATCAGATATATGTGAGACGATTATTCTTGAATTTCAAGAGAGTAAAGAACCTGGATAAGGAGATAATTCAGTTAAAATTATTATAGAATTCATAAAAACAATTACTGCTTTCAGGTGTATTTATTGTTAGAGTTTGTCGCCATTGAAAAGTTTATTCAGATGGAGAGAGCCCCCTCTTTTTAATAGAAGATTTTAAGCTTTTGGCAGGTAAATTAAGAAACTTTTATAGTCTATAAAATTAAACCAAAAGGATTATGTTTGATGATGATTTTTATTGTTCGTTTTGTGGACGGGAAAAAGAAGATACAGACATGCTCATCGCAGGCATTGATGCGCACATATGCGAAATGTGTATAGAGCATGCCTACAATATTGTCCAAGAAGAAAGCACCAACAAAAAAGAGGCACAAGGTCCCATTTCTACCAAAATTTCAAATGTTACCCCTAAAGATATCCATGCCTTTCTAGACCAATATGTCATCGGGCAGGAAGATGCCAAAAAATATCTTTCGGTAGCTGTATACAACCATTATAAGCGCATAAAATCATCTGATAATCAAGATATTGAAATTGCAAAATCCAACATAGTATTAGTGGGTAACACAGGTACAGGAAAGACCCTTTTGGCAAAGACGATAGCTCGGTTCTTAGAAGTTCCCTTTGCGATCGTAGATGCCACAGTATTCACGGAGGCAGGATATGTCGGCGAAGATGTAGAGAGCATGCTCACTCGTCTGTTACAGGATTGTGATTACGATGTAAATGCTGCAGAGCGGGGCATTGTCTATATTGACGAAATTGATAAGATCGCCAGAAAAACAGACAATCCCTCCATTACAAGAGATGTCTCCGGGGAAGGGGTACAACAGGCGCTTTTGAAAATTCTTGAGGGAAATCTCGTTCGTGTACCTCCTCAAGGTGGGAGGAAACACCCCGAACAGAAAATGGTTGAAATCAATACAGAAAACATTCTATTTATCTGTGGAGGGGCTTTCGACGGAGTGGAAAAGCACATCGCAAGACGTCTAAATACTCAAGTAATCGGATTCAATAACGACGAGGCGATAAAAATAGACAAAGACCACCTCTTACAATACATCAGCCATCGGGATCTCAAAAATTTCGGTTTAATCCCTGAATTATTGGGTAGACTTCCCGTCCTGACTTACCTCCGTCCTCTAGATGAATCCGCGATGATCAGGATCCTCACAGAGCCCAAAAATGCACTTGTCAAACAATACCAATATTTATTTGAATTGGAAGGGGTCGAACTTATCATTCCGGATGACACCCTGCATTTCATAGCTAAAAAATCAATGGAATACAACTTAGGAGCAAGGGGGCTTAGGTCTATCTGCGAGGCCATAATGACGGATGCCATGTATGAAGTCCCCTCAGATCCGGACAAAAAGTCTGAATTGACCATCACCTTGGAATATGCCAAGGATAAGTTGGAAAAGAGTCATCTCAAGTCACTATTGGCAGCCTAAAGGTAGATTAAGGGGCCGTATACTCTTGCGCTTCTTTAAAGATTGGATTTGAACGATTTCATACCAAGATTTGATGTAGGAATCGAAGGTAAAGTGTATTTTTGCGCCTTGTATCAATTACTCCAAAGAGGGTGTTAGGGAAGTGCCGCAAAAATACATACTGTATGACGACCGAAAACCTTCCCGGATAAGACGCTCACCATATACAAATCAAGCATATGCAGATAAAAAGGCAAACCGTAAAGTCTATCCTAGAGGATGACCGGACTGAATACACGACCACGGTCAAGGGATGGGTTCGTACTTTTCGCAATAATCAGTTTATAGCGCTTAATGACGGCTCCACTGTACAACCCTTGCAAGTCGTAGTGGATGCCACCAAGTTTGGAGAAAATACACTTAAAAAGATCACGCCCGGCGCAGCTATTGGAGCCACCGGTCAAATTGTTCCTTCTGCAGGGAGGGGCCAACGGGTAGAGCTTATCGCCGAGCATTTAACTATCTATGGAGCGTCCGACCCTTCGACATATCCCTTACAACCTAAGCGACACAGCCTGGAGTTTTTGCGAAGCATTGCTCACCTAAGGATAAAGACCAACACCTTTGGTTGTGTTTTTCGTCTAAGGCATGCGATTGCATTTGGGATTCATAAGTTTTTTAATGAGAGAGGGTTCTTTTATATGCATACTCCGATCATTACGGGTTCGGATGCGGAGGGCGCCGGAGAGATGTTTCGAGTATCTACCCTTTCCCCTTCCTCCCCACCTAAGACAGCATCCGGTGAGATAGATTGGTCCAAAGATTTTTTCGGGAAACAAACCAATTTAACGGTATCCGGGCAACTTGAAGCAGAGTTAGGGGCCATGGGACTGGATAGAGTGTATACCTTTGGTCCTACTTTTCGTGCAGAAAACAGCAATACAACCCGGCATTTAGCTGAGTTTTGGATGATAGAGCCTGAAATAGCTTTTGCTGACATACAGGATGATATGGATCTCGCGGAAGACTTACTCAAGTTTATCCTACGATATGTATTGGACAATAACAAGGAGGATTTGATGTTTTTACAAAATCGGTTGATCCAAGCTGAAAAGTCACTTCCTCAACATCAGCGTTCCGAGATGGAACTCATAGAGAAGTTGGAGTTTGTTTTAGCAGAGCCTTTTGAGCGCATTACCTATACGGAGGCCTTCAATATATTGCGTAATTCAAAGCCTAATAAAAAGAAAAAATTCAAATATGTCCTCGACCAGTGGGGAGCTGACCTCCAATCTGAACACGAACGCTATCTAGTAGAGAAGCATTTTAAAAGACCTGTAATAATCACAGATTACCCTGCGTCCATCAAAGCCTTTTATATGTATTTGAACGATGACGGGAAGACCGTACGAGGCATGGATATCCTCTTCCCTCAACTCGGTGAAATCGTAGGAGGCTCTGAGAGAGAAACCAGGATGGACGTGCTCCTCAAGAGGATGGAGGAGTACAATATTCCACCTGAAGAATTACATTGGTATCTCGATATCCGGAAGTATGGTTCTTGTCCTCATGCAGGATTTGGACTTGGCTTTGAGCGTCTCGTCCAATTTATTACCGGAATGAGCAATATCCGAGACGTTATTCCCTTTCCACGTTATCCGGGTTATGCAGAGTTTTAAGTTGTATGAAATGGTGAGATTCAAGGTAATCAATAACCTCGAACCGATCGATGGCATACAATGGAGCAAATTGGATCCGATAAATAAAATAAACTGGAGGCATGAACGTTTGTTGTGCGGATGTTTTAGCATCTTTGCAACCTTATTCAGAGAAATATGAGTGGCTTAAGTCTTAGTTTTCCGTATTGGTTTTTAGGGGTCAGCTTGATCGGAGGGGCACTCTATGCCTTACAATTGTACTATAAGACAAGAGATTTTGAAGGTAAGGCCAAGTGGATTAAACCGCTGCTAGGAGGTCTTCGATTCTTTTCAATTGCCACTTTAATTTTTCTACTGTTGAATCCGATAATACGAAGTTTAAGCAAGCGAGTTAAACGCCCCATCGTACTATTGGCAATGGATAATTCAAGCTCGGTCAAAGGAGGATTTCACAATGCAAAGGACAGCCTTCACTTTGTTCAGTCTATTGATAATCTCATTCATCAGATTGAAAAAGATTACCAAGTAGAGCCCCTCCTATTTGGAGAAACGGTCAGAGCAGGAGACACTTTGGATTTTAAAGACAAAGAGACCGATATTTCACAAGTATTGGAAACGGCTTACCGCACCTACCGCAATGAAAATATAGGGGCTATCCTTCTTGCAACAGATGGCAATTACAACAAGGGCTCGCACCCGCTTTACACCAACCCTCAACTACAAGC
>JALSTN010000306.1 GCA_026983735.1 Saprospiraceae bacterium
ATCTCCGAAGGGGTGAAGAAGGAGAAAGATCACCCCAAGGGGGCATCAGACCGGATAGTGAAATGGGTTCAGGTGTAAATATACGATAAAGGATTGAGATAATCATAAAAAAAATCAAGTTTTTTTTCATAAAAGTGTAAAATTCAGGGTTTTCCCTTAATTTTTTTGAAAAGAGCAGTAAGGGTATTCCCTTAATATTACCCTATAGACGTTTTGAAGAGGGAAAACGCTGCCTGAGGGGGGAGGGTTTTTTAAGGGCGTTTCAAATTTATTTGAAACAAGAGCCTGGTGTTTAAAAAAAACATCTTGTGTAGACGGGAGGCATCCCGTCTACACGATATATCCTACATTAAAATCCATTGGTCATATCCCCCTCCTTCCCCTGTTTAAACAGGGTATTGGGCGAATCCCAGTGTAGTAAAAAAAGTAAATACGAGATAAAGAAAAACTTCTTTGGGTCACCATTTCATACCAACACAAGATATTAACCTCTCTTTATAGGGCAGGTCATACAATGAGATCCACCACGAGCGCGGGATAATTCAGTAGAGGGAAGCGTAATCACCGTTTTTTGGAGCTGATCTGGGATTATATTTTTTTCTCGGACTCCTTTTAAGAATTCATGAGCAGAAATGATTTGAAATCCAAACTCTTTGAGAGCTAATTCGGTATAGGGATTGCGGTCATAAGTCAATACTACCCCGGGGCGCACCGCTACGACATTGCCGGCATCTGTCCATTGTTCCCGTTCTTGAAAGGGAGAACGACCTTTGCCTACGGGGATCACTTCGATAAGGGGGTCGATCTCGGTATTTAGAAATTCAAGCATGGAGCTATAGGACCTTTCCGTACCTTTTTTGCCATATACGGTTACGTTAGAGCTTAGTCCATCGATAATAATCGGCTTATACCCTAGAAAGCATCTTTGATCGACTTGGGTAATCGTCGTGTCCAAATGCATGAAGGAACGGTCTTTGGGAACTGTTACTTTAACAATATTATCTATAACACCCCGTTCGAATATTACTTTTCGAAGGGTTTCAAAGCCGTGTGGAGTCGTCCTTTCACTCACTCCTACGACCAGATAATCCTCAAAAAGTACCATCACATCACCACCTTCAACAGAGACCGGCTCCCCCATTTTATCCGGGGGGAATAATTCTAGATCATTGAGGTTAATCAATCTATTGTTTTCTCTTATATCTTGAAACAAAGGGTGGTACCATAAAAAAAAGCGCGTAAGCAAGTTTTCCCTTTGGCGGGCAGCCTTATTGGCTTTGGCGATGATAATATGGTTTTTGACGGTAATGGCGATGTCGCGGGTAAAAATGAAATTGGGGATGGGATTAAAGAGATACCTATCTTCTGATTTTAGATAGCCGGATATCAAGACACGCGCCAAGGATGCATTGTCTAAGGGAAGGAGTTTATTAATCCAAGAAGGAGGTAATTCTTCAAAACGAATAATCAATTCAAGAAAGGAGGCTCTCCCCTCGCCTGCTACTTCCAAAGATTCGACCAAAAGATCTTCCGTATTGAGCACTCCCTCTTCATCGGTAAAACATTTTAACACTTCTATAAATAGATCATGTTCTTTTTGCATAAGGGGAAGATGGACGATATCGTCAAACAATAAAACATCGCTATCGTGTGGGCTGATACGCGAGATGCCCTCTTCCGGACGATGGGTTATCACTTTCCGCAAGGGCTCAATCTCAGAGGATACAAATAAAGACATAGCAATAAATATTTTAAGTAGCCAAAAGGGGGGAGAAAAGGATTCTTCTCCTGTTTATACGTTGAATAAAAAATGCATAATATCTCCATCTATCACACGATATTCCTTGCCCTCCACTCTGAGCTTACCGGCCTCTCTTGCGGCAGATTCTGAGCCACATTGGAGATAGTCCTCGTAGGCGATGACCTCCGCACGTATAAAACCCTTTTCAAAGTCAGTGTGTATAACGCCTGCGGCTTCAGGAGCCTTAGCTCCATCATGTACGGTCCAAGCCCTAACTTCTTTTTCGCCAGCCGTAAAATAAGTAATCAAATTTAGTAATTTATAGGCTGCGTGTATCACCTTATTCACCCCAGGTTCATCTAGCCCCATATCTTGCAAAAACTCCATTTTATCTTCATCGGACTCCAATTCAATAATATCAGCCTCAATGCCTGCAGCGATGATAACCATTTCTGCCTGTTCATCCTGTATCGCGCTTGCCACTGCCTGCGTATATTCATTGCCCGACAATACTGAATCTTCATCGACATTGCAAACATACATTACCGGTTTGAGGGTTAACAGATGCATATCTTTCAATAGATCCATCAGGCTTTCCTCCTCAACAGTAAACGTTCTTGCAGGTTTTTCGAGTTCGAGATGCTCGAGTAGTGTTTGGGCGAACTCCAATTTTTTAATTTCCTCTTTATTGCCGCTTTTGGCATTTTTTTTAAGTTTTTCTATCCTTTTTTCGACTGTATCAATATCTTTAAAGATCAACTCCAGGTCTATAATTTCCTTATCTCTCAAGGGGTTAACGCTTCCATCCACATGGACCACATTGTCATTATCAAAGCATCTAATGACATGAATAATAGCATCTACCTCTCGAATATTAGCGAGAAACTGGTTGCCGAGGCCCTCTCCTTTACTAGCGCCTTTTATCAGACCTGCGATATCGAGAATATCGACAGTCGTCGGGAGAATACGTTGAGGTTTTACAAATTCAGCTAATTTTTCCAATCTTTTATCCGGAACCGTAATGACACCTAGATTAGGGTCCTTGGTGGCGAAGGGGTAATTGGCCGCCAAGGCTTTGGCATTGGTCAATGCATTGAATAAAGTGGATTTGCCTACATTTGGAAGACCTACGATTCCACATTTTAATCCCATAGTTTATAATTTAGTTAGCGGGCACAAAGATAGATTTTATTTGCAATCCTCTGCGATTTATTTGAAACAAAAGAATTTGGATTATGTTGTATGAAATGGCTACATAAAGGCCGGGAATTATACTATCTTTGCGTCTAAAAATAACAATATATCCATGAACATTTTAGTATGTATTAGCAAAACACCGGAAACTACGGCCCCCATAGACTTCACTCCGGATGGTGGGGCGCTTAAGACCGAGGGGATGAACTACATTCTCAATCCCTATGATGAATGGTATGCACTTGTGCGGGCACTTGAGCTAAAGGAGGCCAACGGTGGCCAGGTCCATGTCATTAATGTAGGACCTTCTTCTAATGACATCGTCATCAGAAAAGCTTTAGCCATCGGTGCAGAAGAAGCATATCGAGTAGATTGTGATCCAAAGGATGCATGGATGGTTGCAGCGGAGATCCATGCATTTGCCAAGGACAAAAACTATGATATAATATTCACAGGCAAAGAGACTTTGGATTATTCAGGGTCGCTTGTACCTGGCATGTTGGCGGAGCTTTTACAAATTCCCTTCATATCCTATGCCAATCACCTCGAGCAAAGCGACAACACACTCATTTGCCATAGAGAGATAGAAGGGGGATACGAAGAAGTAGAAGTTTCCACACCGGTGGTCATCAGCGCGGCAAAAGGACTAGCAGAGCAGCGCATCCCTAACATGCGTGGAATAATGATGGCCAAACGCAAACCCCTGCACGTATTGGAAGCTCAATGTGTAGCTCCCAAACAAGACCTCATTCATTACGAGAAGCCACCTGCTCGTACAGGAGTCCAACTTATCGACCCGGAAAACATGGATGAACTCGTCAGATTGCTTCATGAAGAGGCTAAAGTTATTTAAATTACAAAAATCACAAACCTATGATTCTAGTACTAATAGAACACGCAGATAATAAAGTTAAAAAAGCGGGCCTAGAGGCCCTCACTATAGCAAAACAACTGGCCGTTAAGACCTCCTCAGAAGTGGGAGCCATTGTAATTGGATCAATTGAAGATCCGGAAAGTTTAGGGAATTACGGAGCAGACCAATGTTTTCTAATTGACCATCCAAATCTACAACAGTTTGACACTTCTAATTACACCCAAGTTGTAGCACAAATCGCAAAAGATAAAGGGGCCGACATAGTAATTCTCTCACACACTTCTAAAGGAAAGGCATTAGTCGGCAGGCTCGCTATCAAGTTGGAATCGGATGTTCTAAGCGGTGTTAGTCAATTTGTAGGAGTAGAGGATGGGACACTTCTCCTCAAGAAACCTGTATTCGCCGGAAAGGGGATTGCCTCCTTCAAACTCAATGCAAAGAAAGCAGTTTTTACACTATTGGGAAATGCGGTACAACCTCAAACTTTCGATGGCTCTTGTACTGTAATTACTAGAGAAGTAAGCGTAGCCCCCCCTAGGGAAAAAGTAGTAAAAGTAGATCGAGCAACAGGAGAAGTGCCCCTCCCTGAAGCAGAAATCGTTGTTTCTGCCGGACGAGGGATGAAAGGCCCGGAAAATTGGGGAATTATCGAGGACCTTGCAAAAGAGTTGGGGGCTACTACGGCCTGTTCACGGCCGGTAGCAGATATGGACTGGAGACCACATCATGAACACGTCGGACAAACCGGAATCGCCATTAGCCCTAATCTTTATATTGCGGCAGGTATCTCAGGCGCTATTCAGCATCTAGCTGGAGTTAATAGCTCCAAAAATATAGTCGTCATCAATAAAGATCCTGAAGCTCCTTTTTTTAAAGCGGCTGATTACGGAGTAGTCGGCGACCTTTTTGAGGTTGTCCCTCGATTGACAGAAGCCATCCGTAAGTTTAAAAACAACCAATAGTATAACAGACTATTTTATGAAAAAGACTCAAATGGAGATCATTGCGCTTTCACATAGCGTGACCCAATCCAATAATTACGCTGTAGTTCTACAGGAAAAGGATAAAAAACGTAGGCTCCCCATTGTGATCGGGGGATTTGAAGCTCAGGCTATTGCTGTAGCTATAGAGCGTATGCGCCCCAATCGCCCCTTGACCCATGACCTTTTCAAAAATGTAATGGATACTTTTCACATTCAGCTCGAAAGCATACTGATCAATGAATTGCGGGATGGAATCTTCTACTCTCAATTGGTTTGTTCTCACAAGGGTATAAAAGAATACATCGACTCCAGAACTTCCGACGCAATCGCGTTAGCTGTCCGATTCGGAGTTCCGATTTATGCCAATGACAGCGTATTGGAAGAAGCCGGAATCACTTTGGAAGAAGATGCTGAAGGTCGTTCTATCACAGCAGCCTCCGGAGAAGGCGAAAAAGCCGAACATATCCAAACAGGCAAGAAAAAGGCCGAATGGAGTTTTGAAGACTACAGTATTGAAGAATTACAAAAAATACTGGAAGACGTGATAGAAAAAGAAGATTATGAACGGGCAGCTTTGATTCGAGATGAAATTAATAAACGAAAACAAAACGAGGGTTGATATTAGACAACATTATTAGTGTTGGTAAGAGCAATTATTAGTGTAAATACGATCAACTCTACCTAATGAACCCGATCTCCTCTCGGCACCATCTTGGTCATTAAGTCTGCTTCATATTCGAGAAATTCTTCCCATCTTTTTAGAACTTTTTCTTTTCCTTCTCCATAGAGAATAGCAAGGTCTAAAAACAGCCTGTAGTGCCCGGCCTCCGAAGCCATTAACCCATGGTAAAACTTTCTTAGTTCTTCATCCCTCAGCTCCAATGAAAGCAGTCTAAAACGCTCACAACTTCGCGCTTCAATTAAGGCACAACTCAGCAGCCTTTCCACTAATCTATCCTCTCTACTTCCGCCTTTTTTCTCAAATTTGAAGAGGGCATTGACATATTCATCTTTTCGTTGAAATCCAAGCGAAATGCCATACGCTTTCATTTTCTTAACAACCCTTCTAAAATGTTCCCACTCCTCCGTTACGACAGGCATCAAGCGGTGTACCAGTTCTTCTTTGTCCGGGTAGGACTGGATTAAAGAGATACAAGAGGTGGCTGCTTTTTGCTCACAAAATGCATGGTCGATTAACACCTCACTAATCTGTTTTTCGGCTAAGTTGACCCATCGAGGATCAGTTGGTAGCTTTAGTCCGAGCATATGTTATTTTATTTTTGTAATGCATTCTATTTGATCTTGTAAAAGTCCGACCTCCCGTACATCATAGGCCTCAAAGCCCTTTTTCCAAAAAACTCCGATTTCATCTAATTCCCATTTCCGAAGAGATTTTACCATTTTTTCAGTAAGACTGAATTCTGCAATATACCTTTTTTCCCCCTTACCGGAAGTTTTGATTTTGGACGGATCATTTACCTTAACTACTTCCGGATAAACCGAA
>JALSTN010000307.1 GCA_026983735.1 Saprospiraceae bacterium
ATCGCCTACTGATATTCCTGAAATCTGCCATCCTATGTACCCCAATATTAAAGAGATTCTTAGGTTAAACGATATACCTGTGCCAAGGTAGTTCTTCTAATACAGTTTGTCCTGATAATCGCACTCTCCCTATCTAAACGAATGATTTAGATACCGGAACGATTTAAATATGCGTAGTTGCGGACTTTAAAGTACTTAACTTTCGGATTATCACTATATTTTGTTCAAAGATACAAACTTTTGATCAAGCCACAAAACCGTAATTGCGTATATTTTTTATTGGCAACCGTTACTCTTTGCTTATCAATCTTAATAATTCTTTATTAAACTCTTTTTCGTTTTGTAGATTACTAAAAAAATCACGGTCAAATGTTTCCACTTTTTTAACCGCAACGTTAAGAGTATCAATTCCTTTTTGTGTTAAAATTACAAGTTTTGCCCTCGTGTCTATTTTGTGTTCCATTCTTTTTAAAAGTTGCTTTTTTTCAAGTGTTCGTATTACATTAGAACTCATCATTACATCCATTTTAGCGTGTCTTGCAATTTCAATTTGTGTTACTTCTTCTTTTTGTAAAATTAACCAATAAGTACTTGCCAAAATCACAAATTGCGTGTGTGTTATATTGAGTTCTTTTAGATTTCGTTTTATTTCTCTTTGCCAAAAATTATGGACTTTATAAAGTAAAAATCCGGTTGCATCATTTGAATTTTTATAACTAAATGGGTTGTTTTTCTTATTCATTTTTGAGTAACATTTTAGTTGTTATTAAATCAAAGTCTTTCTTTGAAATTTCTAATAAGCCATATCGAAAAGGATAACCCCAACTTTTTTTGTTTTGTATAAAATCAAGGTCGTTTATTAAAGGTTTAATTTCGGTTTCTGAACATTTAAGAAATTTTACTTTTCGCCTGAAAGGTTCAAAATTCTCAAACATTTTTACTTGATATATTTCATCATCAATTGCTTTTGCAATTGCTGTAAATTTTTGATAAGGTTGTTTATCTTTCATTCTATTTTTTGAAGAATAAAAAATAATAAAATCACCTTTATTTATGCATTTTAAAGGTGCTTTCTTTCCGTGGCAAACCTGCATAATCCCCCAATCTATTCCATTTAGAACGTGCTCTTTGGAAACTACTGCAATCCAATATTTAGTTTTCATTTTTTAATGAATTAATGTAGCTAACCATACTTTTATTTTGTTCTAAATGACCATTGATTATATCTTTTGCAACTATGTTTTTCCACAAAAATGTTAGAAGCCCCTTCATTTCAATTTCAAGTTTAATTTCAACGCCATCATCGACTTCTCTCATTTTTGTTGTAGTAAACATTTTGCAAAATGGTAAATACGATACATCTGTAAATTCCTCTGGCTTATTAAATGTTAAAATTTCTAATTTAACTTTAAAACCACCTTTTGGCTTTATAATAAACTTTGTACCTTTTTTAACTTCCCCTTCAACCTTTGTCCATTCTAAATCATCTTGCCACTTAGACCAATTTTTAACATCTGAATGAGCTTCCCAAAGTTCATTTATAGTTGCACCTTTAATTAATATTGTTTTTTCTTTTTTATACATATCGTTTATTTTTAAAAAAATTAGGATTGAGATTATATTAATAGTAAAAAGTATTTTAAAAATTTTATCATGTTTGCAATATAAGCGCAAATATAATATACATATATATAATATGCAAATAAAAAAATAAGAAATATATTCTGATTTCGGTTTTTATGGTTGCTAACTCCTTGTAGATAGTATACTAACAGGTGAAATAATTTTAAATTTACATATTAAGTTTATATATAATGTATATTTTTCTGTAAAATATTATTTTGGCAAAGAATTTGCTGCAATGACTAAAGAGGGAGAATATGGTTTAGTGACCTGATAGATGCTAAATCAACAGCTCCATTCGTTAAGGAGTAATGAGTTGTTTTCTTTGGGGATAGATAGAGGTTATCAAAATACAGCCGCGGACGTGGGTGCTCGTGTTAATTTACCAAAGGTGAAAACACTTATTTAATGTTCTTTCGGTAAGATGGATTAGTAAAAAAATTACCCCTTAAGTGTTCAATAAAATATCAGTAACAAATTTAATATAGAGATGAACAAATTATTCAAAAATGTAGTCCTATTTAGCATCTTAGTATTGCAATTCTATACATCCTCAGCACAGGATGGGGTTAAAATTCCGGAGAGAAGTCCTCGTTGTCATGTGGTTCAGGAGATTGGATTGAGTACGGTAACCATAGATTACAGCCGTCCCAGCATGCGTAATCGATTAATTTTTGGAGATCTTGTGCCTTTTGACAGGATGTGGAAAACGGGTGAAAATGAAGCAACTACTATAGAGTTTAGCGATGATGTATTAATCGAGGGCGAGTATCTTCCCAAAGGCAAATATGCACTTTATACAATGCCCGGAGAGGAGGTATGGAGTGTTATTTTTTATAAAGATTGGGATCAGTTTGGGTTACCCAAGCGATACATGGAAAGCCAGGAAGCATTGGCGGTGGAAGTAGAGAGTGAAGAGTTGGCCATGACTTTTGAGACCTTGTTGATTAACATCGACAAGATTAGGGATTCAAGTGCTGTGTTGCAGCTCATTTGGGAGGATGTTTTAGTGGAGGTCAAAATGAGTTTTGACACTAAGACCAAAGTGATGGATAATATTTCTAAAGTCTTAGCCGGACCTTCCCGGAGTGATTATTACCTTGCGGCAAAGTATTATTACGAGAAGCATATCGATCTAGACAAAGCGCTTGAATGGGTAAATGAAGCGAATAGTAAGGGAGAGAAGTATTGGCAATATTTATTAAAAGGACAAATCTTGAAGTCGCTAGGAGAAGAAGAGGAAGCAATAGCTGCCGCGGAAAAAGCACTTGCTCAAGCTAAGGAGGCAGGCAACAGACGGTATGTTCGATTAGCGACACAGTTGTTGGATTCATTTGAAGAGGAAGAGGTATCTCCCAATTCACAAGAGCAGCAAGCTCCTACGAAAAAGGGTTCTACCGGCAACACGCGTGAGAAGAATAATGCTTCACATGTAAAGGGGAGACGGCCTTTATCACCCCCTGATGCAACGGATTCTATACCGTCCCATTCTCCTTCGAAGATGAAACGTAGAAGAGTAATAGAATATAGAAAAGAAAGGGGGTGATAGGTACTGATGAGCCCCCAAGTTTTTGGTAAAATCAGGCGTTTAACAGTTCTTCTGCATTTTTTATTGCGGTGTTCGTAGGTGGATACCCACTAATCATCGTCGCTATCTCCTTGACTCTTTCTTCAGGAGAAAGTTGTAGAATAGCTGAAGTGGTTGTATTTCCTGAATGGTCTTTGAAGACTTTAAAATGTGTATCTCCCGCAGCAGCAACAATAGGGGAGTGAGTAATAGAAATAACTTGGTGTCCTTGAGATAACGTGCGTAGCATTTGAGCTAGATTCACAGCGACAGCTCCGGAGATTCCTGTATCAATCTCATCAAAAACCAAAGTGGGGAGAGCGGCTGTATCTGCGATCATAGATTTGATACAGAGATTTAACCTCGATAATTCTCCACCGGAAGCTATATCTTTGACGGACCCCGGTTGCATGCCTTTGTTAGCCGAAAAGAGAAGGTCTATTTTTTCATCCCCTAGAGGGCCTGGCTCCTCCAAATGGGTAAACTCAAATACAATTTTTGCTTCGGGCATTCCGAGGAGACGCAGATTTTCCAAGAGTTTTAGGACTGCTGTTTTTGCTGTTTTTTTTCGAGCTTTTGTTAGTTCTACAGCCTTCTGAAGAGTCTTATTATGTAGATGTTGGACTTCTTGTTCGAGCCGCTTGTTCTCTTCGGTATGAAAAGAAATATCTGACAGTTTGTCTGACATTTCTTTTTGCAAAGCCAGAAGAGAAGATATGTTTTGAATATTGTGTTTTCTAAATAAATTTTGCAGTTGATCGTATCGCTCGTGGAGCTGTTGTAAAGCTTGTGGGTCTTCTTGAATATCAGTGCCGAAGTGATTGAGTTGGGCGTAAATGTCTTCAAGTTCGATGATGCATGAATTTATACGATCCTGTAAAGGTACGATATCAGAAAGGTACGGGCTAATATCCATTAGCCATTTATAATGGTTTCGCAATTGAGCAAGGGGCCCGGTTTCATTTTCGTTAGCATCGAAGCTTATTTTTTGAATCACTTCTAGTATTTCTCGAGCGTGTTCCATGGAAGATATTTGCTGTAAGAGCGTTTCTTCTTCCCCTTCCACTGGATGGAAGACCTGGATTTCATCCAGTTGGAATTCCAAAAAAGATTTTTCCTTTATTGCATTATGTAGATTTTCTTGGGACTTCTTCCATTGTTGTACGGTGGCTTTATAAGCATTATAAAGTGTGTCATATTCATGAGCTAAATTCATCTGCTTACCCATCCTATCTAGGAAATGGGCTTGATAAGCAGCATCGTATAGAGTAGTCGAATCCATTTGCCTATGCATTTCGACGAGATGAGTACCTAGCGTCTTTAAGGGGGCAAGAGTGACAGGGGTGTCATTAATAAAAGCGCGAGACTTGCCGGAGGGGAGTATCTCTCTTCGTATAATAAGGGGAGATTCATTATCCAAATCATGTACTTTAAAGAAATCATGTAAAGCTAGGGTATCGGTATCAAATTGACCTTCGATAATGCACTTTTTCGAGGCGTCTAGTAGCACACTAGAATCAGCCCGTTCACCTAAGATTAAATTTAGGGCTCCTAGCAGGATAGATTTTCCGGCTCCGGTTTCTCCTGTGATTATACTAAGACCTTGACTAAATCCAAGATGTAGTTCTTCAATGATTGTATAGTTGCGGATGGTTAGTTCCTTAAGCATAGCTTATTGGTTAAGTAATTCTTGTAATTTAGGATGAATGTTGATCCCTTTTTTTAACGCTATTTGTGCATCATTTCTAGCAGCGGTTAGATTGCCCAATGAGGCGTAAGCTTTTGCTCTTTCGTGATAATACTCTCCTTTTGTACTGTATTTGATCGCCGTTGTAAATGCTTCTACGGCTTTTTGAAATGCACTTAATCGCAGGAGTGCCCTTCCCATCTCATAGCGAATGTCCGCCGCCTCCGGATGCACTTTTAAGTAGGCGTTAAGATCTTGAATCTGTTTTTCATACTCCCCGTTAAGCATATAAATGATGGAGCGATTGAGATAAGCATTTGTATTTCCCGGAGAGCGTTGGAGCCCTTTGTTGATCGCCTCAAGTGCTTGGTCAAACGATTTGTTTTTGGCATATGTAGCTCCGAGATTGATGTAGTATTCTCCATCATCGGGTTCGAGTTTGATGGCATTTTTATAGTCCTCTATAGCTTTAGGGATAGCGCCCTGAGTAAAGTACAATTTACCCCTGCTATTGTACATCTCAGCATCGGGCTTAAGGGAGAGTCCGCGGCTATAATCTGCTAGTGCTTCCTTCGTCCTTCCATTGTCGCGATAGTAATTGCCTCTGTTTCTGTAAGGAGTCATGGTTTTTGGAAATTGGTCTATGACTTGCGTGAATAGCGTCACCGTATTATCCCATACACGTACTTGTCTTTTTGACATCCACAATAGTCCCAAGAGCCAGATGGTGGTTAGGGCTAAGATGATGCTCTTCCATTTCATACCCAGTAAAATCCCCTTTTCTAGATAATATCCAAAAATGATAAATAGCCCTATATAGGGTATGTAAGTAAATCTATCAGCTATGTATCCTTGACCTGCTCCAAAAAACTGTAACAGAAACATGATATTTACAAAAAACCAACTCAAGCCAAATACTAAGGGCGTTAATTTCCGTCGGTATGCGTAAAATAGGGCAGCGAAAAAACTTAGAAAGCTTAGTGCTGATAGGTAATGCCATAGGGTTAGGTCGGCGGGGTATGGATAAAGTGCACTTAATTGATAGGGAAGGACACTCTTTATAAGGTAGACGGATAGACTGTACATCCCTATGAAAAGGCGTTGGAAGCTGTTAAAGGTCGCATTGGTGGATAAAGAACCTTGGTCAGCCAAGAAATATATGCCTAATACTCCAAATAATAAGGCTAAAATAAAGTATATCCACTTGTCCAATATGGTCTTTACCCCCTTAAGTCCCCCTTTGTAGTAATCGATGACTAAAAGGGTTAATGGCAGCGTTACCATTTGTATTTTGGCGAAGAGCCCTATTGTAAAGAGAAGGACGGAAATCATCTCATACCCTTTGCCTTTGTGTTGGTATTTGGCGAGATACCAAGTAAGGGTACTGCTGAGGAAAAACAAACTGAACAGTACATCTTTTCGTTCTGTGGCCCAAGCTACACTTTCTACATGCAGGGGGTGCAGGGCAAATAGAAAGGAAGCGATTCCGGCTGTAAATAAGCTAAACCCAAGGGCGCGGATTAAGAACCATAGGAGAATAATGTTAAGCAAATGAAGTAGTAAATTGTCAAGGTGAACTACGCTTGAAAATCGATTCATTAAGAGATCTTTCGTAGGGTATTTTCTACTGTCGACAAAAAGTTTTTTTTCAAGTGCAAAGGTCCAGTTGGCTAATGGATTGTAATTGCCGATAACCGGAGTTGTAAAGATGTCTTTGGTGGACTCAATGGAAAGATCTGCCATGACTTGTGGATTTTCTGTAATATTCCGATCGTCATCCCAATAGACAAACTGTGCATCTCTTATCGGAGAGAATATCACAAAAGTAAGTACTAATAGAAAAGTCAGTACCCCGATATCTCGATAAGGTGGGTGGTATTGTCTTGACTTCTTACGGGGGGGAAGTTTTTTGCCGGGGTCAACAATGTTCTTTTGCCTTTTAGCCATACCTAAAACATATCTTCTAATTGTCCGGCATTGAGCAATCGGAAAAAACAAGCTGAAGTGGCGAGAACATCCTTAGTGGCATTGCCGGCACCTTCAAATTTGCCCTTGAATAGCTTCTGAAATAATTCTGTTAAGGAGGGCCATTTGTAACGGCCTCTTGAACCCGGGATTTTACAAAAATAGGTTCCTTCTTCCATCATACAGTACTTTTGGGCATAGATCAGACTGTTCGGGATGCCGGCTCGTACAAATTCAGCTCCTACCACATTTTCATTAAAGCGCAGATTATGGGATAAGATTATCTCTGATTGCTCTACATCTTCACTAAATTCTTTTAAAACCGGTTGAACATCCACCCCATCTACTTCAGCCAATTCTTGAGTTACTCCATGCCTTTGTGCGATATCTTCGGAGATCTTAAAGCCTTTGGGCTGGATGATATAATCCGCTTTTTTAATTAATACCTGATCTTCTCCATACATCTCCCACGCTAAGTGAATCATTCTCGGCCAATTAAAAATATCATCAGCCGGACGCTGCCAGTTGCGGGGTTGTCCATTAGCAGAGGTGTCAAAAATTAAGAATTTAGCCATGTATATCGTTTTATATGGCAAATGTACATCATTTTTTTTTCATATAAAACTGTGTGTCGACAAATGAAAAAAATAGGAGATGAGGACTAATTTCATCCATTGGAATACATAAATGGTATATGTTAAATAGTTCATCCGTGTTGGGGGGGCCAATAGGTCTTCTATCGGTTGTCGAATCCAAGCTATTAAGCGGTAGAGCTGTATGGGGACAGGTGGAGCTTACCGGATGAGCAATACATCTCCCTTTATCACTTTACTCTGTAGTTGTGTAGGGGAGTCACATCCCTTAATTGCAACTTCTAAAATGTACAAATAGGAGCCTGAAGCTTGTGGCGTTTGATGAAAGCTACCGTCCCATTTGACTAAAGGATCTTCAGATTGAAAGATCAATTTACCCCAGCGATCGAATATCTGCAAGCGATACTTAGCGATGGAGGAAAGTGCCGAATTGGAGAGTATTAGACCAAATTCCTCATTGTGGTTATCTCCATTAGGTGTGAAGGCAAGTGGGATTTGACCGATGGTGTCTATATTAATGGATTCCGATAGCACTATAAAGGTTTTGCTTTGTGTCGTACAGGCATTGGAGGCGATGACGGTGTATTCGTTCGTCTCAGCTGGAACAACACGTGTCGAAGTGGTATCATTTTTTGTCCCCCAATCATATTTCACATCAAATGGCGTATCCTCTTCCTCTGCCTCAAGTGTGACGAAAGCCTCTCTGCAATAATAAATAGTGTCTGTGGGGGAGAGTATGAAATGGTCGGCTTCATCGATGGATATCTCTGCTTGCAAAATACATTGATTAGTGTCGATAAAGTATGCCTTATAAGTGACTCCCCCGGGAATAGAATCAAATACTCCTGTTGAATTCATGATGGAGTCCGGGCCGTTAATTAGATAGAAAATACCCCCCGGATGGTTAGGGGAAGTGGTGAGAATAATTTGGCCGGTAGGTGGTGAATCACAGGAAGTCATTGTCTTGTATGAAAGGTTGACCGAGGGGAACGTGTCAATGATGAAATCTTTAGAAAGAATACATCCTTCATCATTGCGTACATAGGCTGTATATTGCCCCGCGGGTAAGGCTTTAATCGTGTTGCCGGACCCAAAATTAACACTATCAGTACTATAAGTGAAGGGACCACTTTGAGCAGGTGAAACATGGATAGCAAGGGTTCCAGTGGAATCACCGGGACAGGAAGGAGTAACATCAAATAGGATATCAAACCGGTTCCAATCTTTAACAATTATTTGTTTCAGAAGACTACATCCGTTAGTCCCCCTAGCAAATACACGAACAGTATCCGGAGATGTTAAGGATATTTTATAAGGTTTGTCAAGGTATTCGTATCCATGCTGTGCACTCCAGATCAATTGGCGAATACGCGCTGTATCTGAAGGAATAGCTTCTATAACTGCCCTGTTTGTAATACAGTTTATATTGACACTGTCCGGAAAGACTATTACCGGCGGGGTCGTATCCAGCTCGACTTGTACAGTATCCATTCGATTGCAAAAAGAGTTGGGATATTGGGTCTGAAGGATGTAGAATCCAGGTGTATCTACAGTAATTACTAGATTGTTTTGGTTGGTGGTGGAAACTCCGGGGCCCGTCCAGATAAAACTAGCCTTAGGGGATAGCCCTTTAACGGAGCCTACCAATCGAACTTCCCTATTGTTACAATCGATTTGCTTGTCTTCACCGGCATTCACTTTGGCCGGATTAAACAGTCCTAAAACTTCTACAGAGTCCAAGGTAGAACAGCCCGAGGAACTATCTGTAACTGTAAGGTAATAGACACCAGGCGCTTCGACCTTTGGTTGAAGCTGATCGCGGTTATTGTCATTAATGCCAGGACCTTCCCATCGGATAAGTTGAGTAAGATTAGGGTTGAGAATAATACCTGCGAGTTGAGTATTTGGGGTAATACAGGTTAAGATTTTGTCTACGCCTGCATCAATACGGGGATAGTTCACAGAACCGGTAACAAGTACAGTATCCATCGAGACACATCCGCTAATGGTATCTTCGATTGTGAGAATGTATTGCCCCGCGGTTTGAACTTGTATTTTGATATCAGAACGATTGCTGGCATTGACATCCGGTCCGTTCCATGTTAGTGTTGCACTTGTGGGTATGACTGAATTGCTGGCATCCAATAAAGCTATAGGCTCGTCGCAACTAAGTTTGATGTCCTCGCCGGCACTGGCTACAGGAAGGGTCTCAGATGCAAATACCATTACAGTATCTTGATCTTCACAATGGCTTAAAGTATCCGTTAGCAACAAGATATAAGATCCTGAACGGTCCGCCTTCGTAGGTATAGAGTCTGTCGGGCCTACGATCCCGGGCCCCATCCATTGGATAAGGGTATTTGGGGATAGACGGGACGAAGTATCACCGATCCATACATAGGGCTCTCTACACAAAATCCGTTGATCGGATCCTGCACGTGCCAGAGGCTTAAAAAGATGACGGATTAACCGAAAAGAATCATACGTGCAACAGAGATTTTGAGGATTGCAGACTTCGATAAAATACCACCCGGTATCTCTAAGTCCCAACCTCCGTTTTGCTGCATTGGAGGAATCAATCCCGGGACCTGTCCAGGAGAGGGTCCACTGGTCGTCAAGTGTATTTTCTAAGTCTATCAGAATAGAGTCGCGGGTACAATCCAAAACCCTATTTTGCAATTTACTGAAGTAAGGAGTAAGCGTGTCCCAGTTCACTAGAAAGGTATCTCTGGCGTAACATCCTGTAGAGGTGTCTAGTACTGCTAAATAAAATAATCCTGCAGAATCTAAAACCGGAAAAGTATCCCGACTTTTCATACTGTCGATGCCCGGACCACTCCAAAAGTAAGTCTGAAAAAAGGAACGTGTAGAACTGTCCGGCATCGGTTGTACTTCGTGTTGACCGCAGTTTAGAGTTTGGTCCGGACCTGCGTTTATTTGGATCGTAGCACTTTGTCCGACGAAAACAAAGGTGTCTCTAGCTAGGCAACCGTTAGAGTCAATAACTTCTACACCTATTATATTTTGATTCTTTGCTTGCACGGAAATATGTCGGGTGCTATCACCGGTTGACCAACTTATACGGCTTCGGTTAGGGGCTACCAAGTCTAATCCCACCGGATCTCCTAGGCAGACAGCAGAAGAGTCTGTCCTTTGGATATGGATGACAGGTGCACTCGCATTAGTTACGAGGGTAGTAGCGGAGTCGATACAGCCATTTGGTGCTGTAACCGTCACAGAATAAGTCCCGGGATCTAAGACACTTCTGTATCTGGAGGTAATTCCATTTTCCCACTTATAATCTTTAAATTCTCCCGGATCAAGTATTAATATTTCTCCATCGCAGATAGCCGTGTCCGAGGGTAATCTGAGGAGTGGGAGAGGGGTAAAATTAAGCAAAAGGGTGTTGCAGGAAGAGATTACAGGTGGCATGGGTATATGGAATGCACCATAAACCCTATCGACAAACCCACAGTTGAGGCATGTTGTATCTTGTATGTATTTGGGGACGACTCGTCTAATCGTGTCATAAAACCAATCTTCCTCCCAGAAAACATCGGCCTGTAGAGCGGTGTCAATGTTGACTCTTTTGTTGTTTTTGATTTCCCAAAGCTCAAAAGTTATAGGATCCGGACCGTAATATTTAGGGGAAGGTTTGACCAATAAACTATAGGGCTTATTGTTAATAGTAATCCGATCTAAAGTGTCCAATCCTACGGCTCCTCCCTGCCCGATAAATGTCCAATGTCCGCCCGAGCGAACAGGGATAGAAAGATAGGTTGTATCGTAAAGGGTGTCTATACATTGGTCGGTGTATTGTGTACACTCTGACAGAATACCACAGCTATCCTTGAGTTGATTCTCAAGTGAGTTGGTCAATATCTGAAGAAAACTCACGAAGATGTTCTGTTCCACATGACCATCTGGGCCTATTCTAATGAGTACATTTTGAGTGGGGGACCAATGTCTTTCCCCTTTAAGATTGAAGCTTTCCGGTCGGATATTTATCGCATTGGCAAGGCAAGTAGAACTGTCAACTCCATTTACATCAATTAAATAACGGGTTCCCGAACAAATGCCTTGCAAATTAAAATTCCATTGGGGTAGAGGGGGGTTTTTACCTGCGATAATCCTGCGATTTCCACAGGTATCCGGATTGAAGTCATGACATTCGACTTTGTCATAACCTAAGGATATGTCGTATTGTATGTTGACCTTTTCATCGGAAGGATCATAAAATGTAACTTGAATGGTATCGGAATCACTACAATCATCAGCCTTGTACACAAACTTGTAATCTCCACAGCGTGTAACGGAAATAATTCCATTGCTCCCTGAATTGAAAATAGAGGCAATCGCTTTATCCTCTCTGCAAACATAAGACCATTGACCGGCCCCTGGTTGTCCCTCAAGTCGAACACTATACCCACAAATGCTGGTGTCTTTTCCTGCCTGAGAACAGTTTTGAGAAAAAACTGATGGGGCATAGGATAGGATAAATAAAAGAAATAACCCAATATTTAAACGTCTGTGCATATGTTTGGATATCTATTCAAGACACTAAGATAAAACTTTTATTCCAAATCATGGTGTTCTAAGTTATTGTAGGGACAATTAGCCTCCTACATAACGCGCTTTTTTATCGTCATAAACGTCCTCCACCGTAATCATAATGGCAGATTCTTCCACCTCTCCAAAATCATTATTCAAAGCGGTACCAAACATTTTCATCGTCGGAGATAGATTCATATAAATATTGAATAAAGGTGGAATGATGGTCCCTTTTGCCCGTATGATTTTGTTGACTTTTCTAAAGGCTTCTTTATAGGATAGACCTTCGAAGAGCGCAGTGTGGTCAACATAAGACATGGGGATCTTTGGTCTAACAAGTCCTTCTTTATCCGAGAAGAAATGATGCATGAAGGATAGCAAAATATCTCTCGCTTCACGATCATAAGAAGGATACATTGTTATTTTTCCGAAGAAATACTTCAAGTCGGGATAAAGCTTAACGATTGCCCCGAGGCCTTCCCATATGTTGTCCAATGCATAAAGTCCTTTTTTGAAGTTTTTCGCAGATTGGTATTCAGGTCGCAACCACGAACGCCCCAGTTCTATAGTATAGGGCAAATATTCACGGATGAATTCATCCGAAAAGTCAAAATAATGCAAAGTAGAAAGCGCGATGTGATCCGGATTTGTCAAAGCGCGTTTCCCGTCGATAAAGCGGTATCCACCTATAATTTCATTTGACTCCCTGTTGAAAACAAGTAGTTGATCATAACAATTTTCAGAAGTGTCATATTCGTCAATATCGACGGTTTTTCCCGTCCCCCCCCCGGCATCAGAGAAAGATTCCTCGCGAAGTCGCCCGATTTCATGCATAACCAAAGGGGCATTATGCGCATTGACAATATAAATTTCATTATTGCCCTTGGCGGTGTACTTTATTAATTTATCTGCAGTTAGTTCTTGTATGAAATGGTTGGCCATATGTAAAGATTACTTCCACGGTATCTCTTCAATGCAAGGAGACTATCTATGAATTTACAGATACTGTTCCTTACATTAAAAATGTAGGCGCTAAGATAAGAGATAAAATCTAATTGGGTTTAAGCTTGTACATTTGTTCTTTGACCCACTGTGCCCAAGCTTTATCTCTCCGGCTTTTATCAAAGGTCTCTGCCGGAATTGGTTTTCCAAAATGGATATGAACATGACTACCCTGACTTTTGTATTGCTCATCTACTAGAAAGAAGAGCTCTAGATTGGCTTTGATGCCGAAAATATTTCGCCATCGATTTATTCTGTAAAATCTCTTGGTAAGCGGAGGGGCGTCAATTAGTACAGGAAGGACTGGTTTTCCGGATTTTCGAGCTTGTGTAACAAAGGTTTTTCTCCATTCCAAATCTCGAATACTTCCATCTGGTTGCTGTCTACTGACCAGCCCTGCCGGAAATATAACGGTTAACTCGTCAGATTCAAAGAGGTCATTGATAGCTTGAAGAGCTTCTTTGGAGTTTCTTCCCATGGTGTTAACCCCCTTGAATATAGGCTTTAATGCGGGTAGATGCAACAGAATGTCATTGACTATAAATTTGAAATCAGTTCTTACTTTAGCAAGTTCAAGGACTAAAGATAAAGCATCCATACCTCCCAATGGGTGATTGGCCACCAAAATAGCTCCTCCTTTCTCGGGGATATTTTCCAAACCACTGGATTGGGTTGAAATGCCAAATTTCTCTTCAATTATGTGCTCACAGAAGGCTATCGGGGATAAATGACGAAAATTGACAAGCTCATAGTTGACATCCTCTTCATGGAGTATTCGCTTGATATACTTTAAGATGATTTCCGGCATCCAACGAAGCAGTGCAGGATTCTTTGAGCGAATGACTTCCTCGATGTCGATTATTTTTTCGGGCGCAGTTAATGTATTGTCTCTGTTTATTTTCATACCGGATAAATGGATTAGTAACAATATAGGCTCAAAGATACGGTTTATCCAAAATAGAATGATGTGTTTTGCCCCTAGATTTAAGTTGAGCTCTTCATGCCAAAGTATGCTAAAAACAGATGAAATTAATCTGCCCGCTCACATCTAGGTTCGAAAAGGAGAAGTGAAGAAATGGATAAGGAAATGGTTAGAAATAAATAGGCAAAAAGGAATCATCTAAAATTAATATACGGATTAAAAAAGATCCTAAATAATTTGTCAATTTAAATAATTGGACTATATTTGTCCTGAAAGGATTGCAAATTACATCTAAAATATTCTTAAGCAAACTTTGTTTTATTACCTATATATTTAATCTTTATAAAATTATGTATTATGAAAAAATTTAATTACAACCAACCAACCAACCTTAATTTCTTAAATTTTAAATCAAAACGAACAGACTGGAAGTTTTTTTTCATTTTATTTGATTCCTTTTTTTGCCAGCAAAATTAGGTCAAAATTTACACTACTGTTCTTGCTATTAATAAATTTAAGCCTAAATGCTCAGACGCCTTATATCTCAGTGTCTAGTGTTTCCCCCAATGACCTTACTCCTCTGCAAATGGAAAAGTATCAAACAATTCTTTCACAAGAAGGCGTAGTTAGCACCTGGTTCATTAATTTATCTCCATTGCCAACGACCCAACTTGATGGATGGTTAAGTTTGAATATACCGGATAAGGATTGTGTTGCAAATGTTCACGCTAAATATGTATCCCCTGAAGAAAATGGAGATTATTTCTGGTACGGAGAAGTCGTAAGAGATAACACCGGAGGGGAGGAGGATACCTGCAATTGTGATGAAGGCGTAGTTAGCATTCTCCGCCACCAAGGAGAAGTTATCGCTAATTTGGTTTTAGATGGTGATCAATATGAAATTCAAAGCTTAGGCGAAGGATTGAATGTATTGGTTAAAAGAGACATGAATGATCAAGTATATAATTGTGGTACGAATAGTGAAGGATATACTCGTGAAAACCAAGATCAACATGTGATGCCAAGAGAAGGAGGAGATTGTACAGTTAGAATATTGGCACTTTATACTCTCAATGCAAGTAATGCAGTTCCAAACATTAAAAATACAATTGAGCTATCTATCAAACAATTTGAACAAGGATTAAGAAATAGTAAGATATTTGAATCTGACTTAAGAGTGTCTTTGGTAGATATACAGGAGTTTCCTTTTATTGAGCTAAATGGAATTGAGAGGGAAAATAAGAAAATGATTGGAAATTCTGACTTAAAAGCTCGGCGGAACGATGCACATGCTGATATTGTAGTGGTTTATAGACAGGGAGATGTTTCAGATGGGTATATTGGGTTTACAGGATCATATAATTTGTCGGCAGATAGCGCTGTTTGCAGTGTACAAGCTACTAGAGCCACCTCCGGTTATTTAACCGCACATGAGTTAGGGCATGTCTTCGGCTGCCATCATCACCCTTCATCAGATGCTACCGGTCCTAAATTTGCTCATGGCCACGCTTATACTGTAGGCAGATGCTTTAAAAAGAAAGATAAGACTACTATAGTAAATACAGCCGTACCGGATGATACAAAAATACCTTATTTTTCAAATCCTAATGTTTATTATCTTGGAAAAGCTACAGGTATAGTGGATAAACGTGAAAATTGGAAGCGGATTATTAATCAGGCTTGTACAGTTGCTAAATTTAGAGACGAAGATAATTATCCTCTGCTTGTAGCAAGTATATCCGGAGGTCAATTTAATTGCCCTTGTTTTGATATATTACTTGAGGCTGAGGTTAGAGGAGGTACTCCGGACCCCTATGAATATGAGTGGCGGACAAGTACGGATGGATTTAATTGGGGGCAGGTGGAAAGCACCTCTAGCTTTTTTTCTGTCAAATTGCCTTGTGAAGCTGGAGAAGGAGTTTATGTTAAATTGAGGGTTATGTCTTCTGATGGACAAGTGGATGATGTATTTAGATATGTAGAAGCTGCTGAAAGATGGCCTGGACAACAAGAAGACTGTCCTGTACAACTGCCTACTAATGTTCATGATAATTTTACTCAGGATAAAATCTTATTCCCCAACCCGGTAAGTGATAAATTATTTCTATTTATAAATCCAAATAGTATGATTGACATCAAAGATATCGAAATAGTAGATCTAATGGGAAATAAGTGGATGGTCTTTGCAACGAAGGACAAAACTGAGAGTAAGATCCAAATCTCTACTTCTGATTTAAAAGATGGAATGTACTTCATAAAGTATGGTCCAGATAAAGTAGCGAGATTTATAAAAAGTATTAAATAAATTTTAGACTAATTTCCTAGGCTGGAGTTAACTTCAGCTTAGGAAATTTGTAGATAGAAGAGCTCTTAAACGAAAATTGATTTTATCAAACATAAATTTCACACAAAGTTACATTAATAAAACATCATGTAAGAGTAAACCAGGTAAATACAACTCAAAGTTTACAATACTTACATATTCAGTTCATTTGAAATTGTTAAACTTATGAAGAAACTGATACTATTGACTTTAGTCGTTCTATCATGTAATAAACCAAATTCCTCATTAGAAAAACCGTTATTATTTCCCAACTTTTGGGGTGAGCAAACAGCAAGAAGAGAAGGGGGATTTTGGACAGCGAATATATTTGCCAATCGGTATACCGATGGCCGTAAAACAATGTACATTTATAGTGCGGTATATAATGAATTATGGTTCCGAAGAGAATCTCTCGATTTTGGAAATATACCTATACGAATTGGTAAATATAATCTTTCCCCTAATGATACCCTGCCTTATGGTTATTACGCTACCCATCGTGCAGATGGAGATGTTGCGGGAGCAGGTTACGACATATTTGATAAGGATAGTATATCCGATTATCTCGAAATTACAGAAATTGATGGAGATATAATTAGAGGAACTTTCCAGGCATCTTTCGTGAGATCTGGAGCACCTCCCATCCCAGCGCCTTCAGATATAAGAGTATTTTTAGATGGAAAATTTATTACTAGGTTTTTGGAAGATTAAGGATCTGAAGGGGTAGGACCTAGAATTATTGTCCTTAGTTTCAATCAAATTAACGAGATAGCCGAGTCGGGCATTTAGTTATAAATAATATTTTCATCCCAATAGTGCGTTTGAATTCGAGACGAGTTGCATTAAATTAATAAAAGTAAGAATTTGGCTAGGGAGGCAAGGTGTGTTATGACGAAGAGATCAAATGCTTGATATTGAAATCAAGATGTGTAGGAGTAAAATAATAGAGGAGAGGATAAAATTGGGGTGTTGATGAAGAGAGGTAATTATTATCCTTCAGAAAAAATAGCAAAGTTTCTTTCTGTAAACAATGGTTCAAAATATTCATTATCCGCAATATATGCAACTTTCAATGAATCGTCAAAATGCCATGATTAGGGCAAAGTAAAAGTTTAAGGGGCTTTTTGAAAACTAAATTATTAATACGATTTTATTAGATTAAAATTAAAAATTTTCACATGATATCATATAGAAGGTTACCTAAAAGAATATTAAATATTTGCTTAGTTATTTATATTATATGTTTACAAAATATAAGAGGAATGGAAGCACAAGCAAGGGATTCCCTTTTGCTTTCTATGTCTATTCCCGCTAGTATTACTATTTTGCATGGTTCAAAAGGGAGATTGTTTAGGCCATATCCTACCTTTATCCCTACTGTGGCATTAAGTGCAAGATATCTTAGCCGGTCTGCGTGGTCTCCGGAGTTTACCGCATATCTTGAGACGCGATCTGCCATTAGTGTACTGAAGACTTATGTATTGCATGTTATTACCTGTGAGCAGATGACCAATGTCAGTCTACTTCACACCTTTAAATCTATTAATAATACCCCTTTGTTTGACTTAATCCATAAATATGGTACGCCTTATTTGGACATAGGGGTTGGGCCATTTGTCTCCTATATTTATTATGGGAAAGAAGATAAGCTTCCCATAGATTACAATAATTATTACAAATTGAATTATGGCATTTCAGCTAAATTTGATTTTTTATTTTTAATGAATAATAAGGCTTCAAAGCATCGGTTAAGTTTAGGTATGGGTATCAAATACCATTATGGTTTCCCTAAAATATTGGACTTTCGTTTATCTACCTTATATCTTGACTTAATTAAAATAAATCTCATTCTATCTTAGAAATTGAAAATCCAAGCGATTCATTTCGAGTAAAACAATAGAGGTATTAATGTCGTTAATACATGGACGTTTGTAGAGATAAGCTTATGTCCTTCATCTATTATTAAGGAATATATTTGAATGGTATGTTTGCAAATATGAGTTAGTGATTGGTTTGAAATAATAACAGTTGGAGAATGAAAATATATAACAAGCTATTAAGGAAGTACATATTGAGCATTTTGCTTGTATTTTTCCTGCATGCAGTTCAGGCGGCTTATATCCTAATCCCCATGGATACTCGCCAAGCCAATCATTTGAAGGCATATGGTATCACTTACTGGGTCATCAATAATGGGGCTGAAGCATGGTGGTTGCTCAATTACCGGGATGGATCGTTTGCCTTTCGTCACAATAAATTATTTGAAAGAGAATGTTTGACACGCGGGGTGAGTTATGAAGTGATTTCAGATGCAAAGTTTGCTGCCATTCGCCAAGAAATAGCAGACCCTGAAGTTAACCAGGAAGCAATAAAATTAGAAAAGGCACCTAGGATCGCTGTGTATTCTCCCACCGTGGGAATGAAAGGGGAGCGACTTCAACCTTGGGATGATGCCGTTACGATGGTTTTGACTTACGCAGAGATTCCATATGATATCATTTATGATAGAGAAGTATTAGAGGATAAATTGGCTCAATACGATTGGTTGCATCTGCATCATGAAGACTTTACGGGGCAGTATGGTAAATTCTACAATGCATACCACATGCATCAATGGTATAGGGAAAATCAAAAAAGAATGGAATCCCTAGCCCAGGATTTAGGCTTTGGTAAAGTCTCCCAATTGAAACTTGCGGTAGTAAAGCGTATTCGAGAATATGTAGCCGGTGGTGGATTTATGTTTGCAATGTGTTCTGCTACGGATACTTACGATATAGCCTTGGCTGCAGATGGAATAGATATTTGTGCGGAGATATATGACGGAGATGGTATGGATCCGAATGCCAACTCTAAACTCAATTACGATAATTGCTTTGCATTTAAGGATTTTAAGCTCATAATGAATCCTTTAGAATATGAATATTCGACTATTGATAACAGAGAGAGGAGGGTGAATCCTAAGAATGATTATTTCTCATTGTTCGAGTTTTCTGCTAAGTGGGACCCCGTTCCCACTATGCTTACCCAAGACCATACACGTACGGTAAAGGGATTTATGGGGCAGACAACCGCCTTCAAAAAACAATATGTCAAGTCTAATGTGTTAGTACTTGGGGAAAATAAAGCAGCCGGGGAGGCGCGTTACATCCACGGAAGTTATGGACAAGGCACCTGGACATTTTACGGTGGACATGACCCGGAGGATTATAGGCACTATGTGAATGACCCGGAGACGGATCTAGGTTTGCATCCCAATTCCCCGGGATATCGATTAATTCTCAACAATATACTCTTTCCTGCTGCCAAAAAGAAAAAGAGAAAAACATAGTATTCGTCGCTTTTAGGTCGTCAAAAACTAAGGGTTTTCCCTTAATTTTTATGAAATAAAGCTTTTTTTCTTCCAAAATCTCTAGAAATTCGAATTTGTTTTATTAACTTGCAGGCGTAAACGCTTTTGCTTGACCCTATTTTAAATGGTTTTCCTGCAAGGCGTCATTCTTATTTTTAAACGTAAATTTATTTTATGAAGCAATTAATTACTCTTATCTTACTCTTATCTTCCTTCTGTTTTACACATGCACAAGTGTTGCCCAATGGTGATTTTGAAGATTGGTCAACCATGGAACTCTTTAACGAACCAACGGATTACAACACTACGAACCCATTTACTTTATTGCGCTCTCAAGTTATCACAACTACTCTTATCGATGGTGCGCAAGCAGGGGACTCTGCTGTTCATCTTGAAACGGTTTTAGCACCTAATGGCAATATTGAAGTTGGGCAAATGGGTAATGTCAATTATTTGACAGGGAAAGGTGGAACTCGGTTTTCCGGACAGCCAGACTCTATTTCTTATAGAATTCGATACAAAGCTCAGCCCAATGATTCTGTATTTTTTTCTATAGTCTTTTTTAATAGTCAAGGGATGCCATTTGCCGGTTCAAGTTATAAACTTACAGGTAAATCCAATGGTTGGGTGGAGCAGACGGATCCGCTTCAATTTCCTGTTAGTAGTATGCCTATCGGGTATATCTTGCAGTTTGCTTCATCTACTACTAGTGATAGTGCCAAGGCAGAGTCTTTTCTAGACATAGATTATATACATCTCAATAGCAATGAGCAAATTGAAAATGCTGATTTTGAAGAATGGGATGTGTTCGAACACGAGAAACCGGATCATTTTGAAGACATTGATTTGATATCTATTGCATTTGGTGGACCGGTAGGAGTTACTAAAGACACAAGTGCTGTTTCAGGTGATTATTCAGCTCGGATTGAAACAAAAGTTGTGAGGATAGGCGCCCAAGTATATAACTTAGGAGTACTCCATACGGGTGACTTTGCCAATTGGTATAATCCTATTGATAAAGCCCCGCTAGCACTTGATGGCATATATAAATATATACCGGCAGCAAATACAGATTTTGGTGTTGTCGCAGTTATATTTGTCGCACGTCCGGCGAATGTACCACCTCGGAGAGATACTGTATTTGTCCCTTTAAACGGCGCTGCGGACTGGACTAAGTTTGAAATCAATTTTCAATCCCTTAATCTACCTAAGCCGGACAGTGTTTCTATCATTGCCCTTTCTAGCAATCCGATTCAACCTACACCTGGATCCGTCTTGTATTTGGATGATTTAAAGTTTGTCCCTGTAACATCTGTTGAAGATAGAGCTAATGAGAATACTGTAAATATTAGACTGTCCCCAAATCCTGTAGTGGATAGATTTGCCATTGATTGGGTAGGGGAGGAGAAAACTGCTGCCGTGCTAGAAGTCTATAACCAAGCAGGGAAATGCATAAAATCCATAGATAGGTACACAAAGAATGAAGCAATTAATATAGCGGATTTTCCTTCCGGCTATTACTCCATTCGGTTAATAAAATCTGATATACAAAAGACATTTTTAGTTTTCAAACGCTAGGGACTGAATATCTACATTTACAATTGCAAGGGAGTAGCTTGATTGAGTTACTCCCTTTTTTTGTATCTTCCATGCGCTCTGTGAATAAAAATGCGCACTTATACCCAACCCATTAGGCTTTTAACATCGTCTGTAATTGTGAGTAACTAATTATCTAACTTAAAACTTGTATTATGAAGTACTTAATTACTTTATTCGCTCTCATCATTTCTTTTTGTATTGTACGGGCCCAAACACTTCCGAATGGTGATTTTGAAGATTGGTCAATGGTAGAACTGTTTAAAGAACCTACGGATTACAATACAACCAATCCAAATACTTTATTTTTCTCACAAGTGATTACAACCACTTTAGTGCAGGGAAAAAACCCTGGAGACAGCGCTATTCATCTTGAGACGATTAAAGCCCCTAATGGGCGAATTGAAGTAGGACAGATGGGTAATTTCAATTTTTTGACAGGGCAAAGAGGAACTCCATTCACAGGAATGCCAACGACGATGAATTATCGAATCAGGTATAATATTCAACCTGGAGATTCGGCCTACCTGGCGTTAACATTCTTTAGTGATGGAGGTATTCCCGTGGGTGGCTCTGAACTGTTTATTACCGGCAATAGCAATGGATGGATTGACGTCTTAGAACCATTGCAAATCCCTACTTTTCAACAGCCATCAACCTATGTGTTGGAAATGAAATCTTCCTATTCGGAACCAAATGCCAAACCGGGGTCTTATATGGATGTTGATTTCATACAGTTGAATGGAAACCAACAAATCAAAAATAATGAATTTGAAAAATGGGACATAATCAAGGTTGAGAAACCGGATTACTTTTCAGGATTTGATATCTTATCCAAAGCTTTCGGTGGACCCTATGCGATTACAAAAAGTGATGATGCTATATCAGGTGATTATTCTGTGAGAATTGAGACTAAATTTATCAATTTGTCACCTATAAAGTCATTTAATATAGGCGTTCTTCATACGGGAGATATTGCGAATTGGTACTTACCAATTCATAAGTCTCCCATGGCATTGGAGGGAATGTACAAGTACACCCCACAAGTTTTTACAGATTTTGGGGTTTTAGGAATAGCATTTGTTTCTAAGCCTGCCGGTGGTCCGGTAAGACGAGATACGATAATCATTCCATTAAAGTCTACACAGGATTGGACTGTGTTTCACTTGGACTTTCTACCACTTAATTTGCCAGTACCGGATAGTTTTAGTATATTAATCGGGTCGAGTAATCCCAAGCTGCCTGTTGTGGGATCTGTTTTACAAGTAGATCAAATGCAATTTGTCCCAATTACTTCAGTGCAATCACCGGAGGATAAACATTTTGTACGTTTTCGATTATCTCCTAATCCAGTGGTTGATGATTTTACTATAGATTGGCAGGGAGAAAAAAATGAAAATCTTCAATTGGAGATTTATGGTCAAAATGGCAGATTACTACGGTTCATAGAGGATTACAAGAAAAATCAATCGATACGGTTAGACGATTTTCCAACTGGATATTATTCCGTACGTTTACAGAAAGAAGGGTTTCAAAAAACATTCATCCTATACAAATCATAGTTAATATGAATGAACACGAATTTTATTAATCATAAATTCACACACAAAGATGACGATAGTATCTGCCCATAAAATCATTAATGCTGAAAGTGTATCTTTTTGCGATATTTTCACTTTTTTTAAATCAATGATACTCAGATATCACTGATCTAAAAAAGATAAAAATCTCATCAAAAATCTACTACTTCCATCTATTAAGCACTTTATGGTCAGACACTGTGAAAAAAATCATGTGAGAGCGCAGCGGTTACATAGCTGCAGAAAATTTATAATACATTTATTTTTAATTTATTATAAAATTTTAAAGAATTAAAAGTATAATATTGTGCTAAGATAGTCATTTAACGAGGACAGGACGAAACTGCCGTCCTGCCCTCGTTGGGTTTTAAATCTTAGTTTTAAGAGCATTATATTGGGTGTACTATATTTATCTTGACTTTTTCTGTGTTTTCAATGATAGTTTCCTCAATTTCACTCATCTTTGTATTTATAATCAGAAGATAACATAATACAATATTGTTCGTTCAGGGTTATTACCTTTGCCATTATAACGAAAGTTAAACTGAGTTCAATTTTAGAATGAATATTATAGTTAATTATCCTTGGGCGAAAGATGTGAATGTAGATAGTTGAGTAATATTCCTTGAAGTGTAGTGTTGGACAATGATTCTTCAAAGTAATATCGTTATTTGGTGAGTTTAAATCTAGTATAATGTAGATTCGTAAAGTATGAAATTGAAACGGAGTCAAATTGTTGATGTAAGGAACATACTCATTATTGTTGGGGCAATATCGCTTATCAGTTTATTTTTTCCTTCGGAAAAGAAGCCTAAATACAGATTTGAAATAGGAAGTCAATGGGATTATGAGGACTTGTATGCCCCGTTTGATTTTCCGATACTCAAATCCAAAGAGGAACTGGAGCGAGAGCAAAAGAAGATAGAGGAGGGGCGAGAATGGGTTTTTAAAAGGGAAAGAGATAAAGAGCGTAAAAGCTTGAAGCTATTAAAACAAGAGTTAGACCATTTGTCTGAAACATCCTATTCTATTGACAGTGTTGAACGCGACTATGCTAGAAGTTTTGTATTAAATGAGGTGCTAGACTTGTATAATAGAGGTGTTCTTGAATGGCCGGATACTCAGATGGTCCCTCCTAAGGTTATACGCCTTTTAGATACAAGTTCTACCAAGGTAATTCCAATAGATCGATTTTATTCTCTTAAAGAAGCTGAAAAACAATTGCGCTTTGTCCTCCAACAACGGGTGCCTAATCAGGCACAAGAATATCTGATACCGTCCTTAAAATATCTGATGCCCAATATTGTATATGATTCAGATGCCTCAGAATCCTTTTTGGCTGATCGTCTTGCAGAGATAAGTGCAGTAAGCGGCAAGGTGCGCAATCATGAAAAGATAATAGGTAAAGGGGATCTTGTCACGAAAGACAAGTATAATAAATTGGCCTCCTATCAAAAATATTTCAAGGAAAAGGTAAAAGAAGATAGTGGAGTGTGGTCTCGCTTTGCGGGTTATTTTATACTCACATGTTTGATTTTTATCATTTTGGCGTTATATCTCTTTTACAACTTTCCTCAAGTTTATTCTAACTGGAAGCATGTACTATTTGTATTGTTGTGGTTTGTTGTATTTGGGTATCTAGTGTATACTGTAGAGCGCATTCCGGAGCTAAATACGTATATTATACCCTTTTGCATTGTTCCAATAGTGATTAAAAACTTTTTTGATACCAGGTTGTCAATATTTGTGCATGTCCTTTTGATTTTGATGGTGAGTTACTTAACTTCATTTGGATATGAATTTACTTTTATTCAGGTATTAGTAGGAATAGTGGCCATATTGAGTACTAGTGAAACTCGCCAATGGTCAGAGTTTTTTAAATCTATATTACTCATATTTTTAACCGGGATTATTAGTTATTTTGCTTTATTAATGATTACCGGTGTTTCGATACAAGAAGTGCATTGGGAGTTTGTATTATGGTTTTTACTCAATGCAATGTTTATTTTGATGGCTTACCCTCTTATCCCATTACTGGAGAGAGTATTTGGGTTTACCTCTTCGATAACTTTGGTTGAATTAAGTGATATGAATCATCCTTTACTCAAGGATCTATCCTTAAAGGCCCCTGGTACCCTTCAGCATTCATTACAAGTTGGCAATATCTCAGAAGCTGCAGCTAAATCTATTGGGGCCAATGCTTTATTAGTTAAAGTAGGAGCGCTGTATCATGACATTGGTAAGATGTTGTCTCCTGAGTATTTTATTGAAAATCAAAAGGGAGAAAATCCACACGACACTTTAACACCTAAAGAAAGTGCTCAGAAAATTATAGAACATGTGACAGAAGGAGCTAAAATGGCACGTAAAGCTAAACTTCCTAAAATACTTATTGACTTTATATTAACGCATCACGGCAATACCCGTGTGGAATACTTTTACCAAAAAGCCCTTTCAGAAGGAGAAAAAGTTGTCAATGAAAAAGAGTTTAGATATCCCGGGCCCAAGCCAGTTTCAAAGGAGCAGACGATATTAATGTTGGTTGATTCTGTTGAGGCAGCCTCAAAAAGCTTAAATAAACCGGATGATTCCACTGTAGATCATTTAGTAGATAGTATAGTTTCTTCAAAAATAGCACAGGGCCAATTGGAAGATTCTCACTTGAGTTTCGAAGAGTTGAAAACTATAGTAGAAGTAATTAAGTCCCTTTTGAAAAGTATATATCATGTTAGGATAAAGTATCCCGGACAAAAGTGAGGAGAAAAAGAGTGACCGCGGGAGGATTCGAACCCCCAACCCTCGGATCCGAAGTCCGATATTCTATCCAGTTGAACTACGCGGCCATTAGGGGATGCAAAGGTAATGTATTTTTGAGAATAGGAAGAGTGCAAATGAGTGTTTTTTTGTCTATATTCAGAAAATTGACGACGAATGAGGGGGTATGGATTATTGCTCTTTCTTTTGTCCCATTAGACCCTCAAATCACCTATCCTTATTCGATAGTCAATTCTTCTTTTGACCTGCTGATTTGATATGCTCTGGAAAACACTGTTTTGTTTACTTATTTATTGTTGGAGGTGAATACATACCTTGTGCATACGCTCCGCCATATTTGCTGTCCCCATTATTTATATTGCACCTTGGAACACTGTACTTGATAGAATTGATATTTTGGTCGATTAAGGACAAAAAAAAAGAGCTCTTTTGGAGCTCTTTTTTGTGTCGAATAAACACGATTAGTTTACAGCTTCTGTAAGTCCTTTACCGGCTTTAAACTTTACAACGTTCTTTGCAGGTATTTTGATGGTCTTACCCGTTGCTGGATTTCTACCTTCGCGAGCAGCTCTTTTAGAAACAGAAAAAGTTCCAAAACCAATAAATGCGGCTTTGTCTCCTTTTTTGAGCGCATCAATAACAGCACCGAAAGCTGCATTTACTGCATCAGCTGCAACTGATTTTGATAATCCAGTCTTTTCTGCTACTGCATCGACTAATTCTCCTTTGTTCATAATAAATGTAATTTTGGTTATTAATTGAGCCGCAAAAGTAGAATTTACATATGGATTAACCAAATAATACGTAAAGAAAAGTTATTATTTCCTTAGTTTTTCTTTATTTTCCCCGGATTTACTTATGTTTTTCATAGGAAAGTGGCAGTTCTTTTGATAAACTATACATATTATGAATATTTATAATAGGATTGCTGTTCTTACTTCATAGGGGTATTGAGGCATCTTTGTTGAAATTACCAAGGCTGCTTTTCATCGATTCCTCTTCAGGTTGAAAGAATTTTATTCCGTCGTTCGCTAATCTTGCGTATTGATGTTTTTAAAGCCAACCCCTGCATTGGACTAAATTTGAGATTTCAGTATTTTTTGTAAGGTTAGATTTTAGCCGTTTGTTAGAATAAATACCTCTACTAATTTTATGGCTTGAGGGCGTTGTTGTCTCTCTGGTCATACGAAATTGGCACCTTGCTTCAAACGTAGATTTTCATTATCATGCCGCGCATTATGACTTCAATATTAAGTAGGTATCCTCGTTCACATGAGTGGCTATGCTTCCTAGGCCAAAACTTTGCTTTTTTACCAACATTCTCCTCATTACGAATGCGAATATATATTTCTATAAAGAACACAATGAAGGCCTATACGTTTATAAAATAACCTTACGATAAACTTATTCTTTCGGGTAGGATGTATTTTATGTGAGGGTGGATAGGTTCATCGTTTAATATCATCGTGCATATGGAAAAAATATTTCTTTATTGGAAGAAATACATAGTTGCTTTAATTATGTTTAGCCTTTCTTTGTTAGGAGGGGCAAGTTGTTCAAGTGCTAAGACCGGTTGCCCTGCTAATGAAGCTGCATCCGTCAAAATCCGAAAGGATGGATCCTTGCCTACCAAGCGTGGAAAAAGCCAATTGTTTAGTAAAAAAATGCGTAAAAAGATGCGACACTAATAGGTTCAAGGAAACTCTAATGACAAGTCTAATGCTTCTTTTTACTACCTTGTGCGACTAGGTGTAAACAGTATATCGTTAAAAAGAGAATCAATCCCGGAAAGAGCATTAACCACCAGGCATTAATGTTGTTTCTTGCAGAAGCTAAGAGGCTGCCCCAAGTGACAAAAGTGCCGTTCAAACCTAGCCCTAAGAAGGATATCGTTGATTCTAAACGAATGGCACTGCTAATCATAAAAATAGAATGTATAAGGACTGTGGGCCAAACGGCCGGAAGAATATAGTTTAGCAATATGTTTGTATCTGAAAGTCCCATTAATTTAGCATTATTAACGTAGTTAGATCTTCTTACTCTCAGGGTCTCAACCCGGGCTAAATTCGCAATTCTTGTCCAACCAAGTCCTCCTATAATTGCCACTACACTCCATAGTGAAGGCGGAAGGAATCCACTTAGTAAGACTAAAAGGATAAATGATCCCGGTATACTTGAGAA
>JALSTN010000308.1 GCA_026983735.1 Saprospiraceae bacterium
AATTCTATTTCTGGATGTCGCCAGAATGGATGATAAAATGATAGAAAATATCACCAATGTTTTTGTCCGTTCTGCACTCTACATCCAAAAGTATCGCACTTCCCTGCCGGATAAAATAGACCAGATTGTCCATATTTTCAAAAAGATGGAGATTTTGTCAGACAGGAACTTAATGGCGCACATTTTTGTTTATTTTGCACATAATGTACAATTTTCTATCCAAACAATAGATAAAATTATGACTAGTTTACCTACCACCACCCAAAAAGAATTTAAATCCATCTATGACCATTTTACCGAATTGGGCATGGAGAAAGGACTACAGAAAGGACTACAGAAGGGACTACAGAAGGGAAGAGAAGAAGGCACGCATCAAAATAAAATAGCTGTAATTTTGCGAGGATATGACTCCGGACTCTCCATCGAATTGATAGCAGAATTAGTAGATATGAAGGTTGAAGAGGTTAAACGCATAATTGATAATCATTGAAAAAATAATGCTTCACATTTGTCCGCCCATGTCTGTTTAATTGAGTTTGAGCTTACATGCTATAGGAAAGGAGAAGTTTAAAATCCGGTACGTAAACTTTTGTGAAAACAAATCAAGCGCTCTACGCTTGTACAAGCTTTTTTCTTATTCTACATGGATTGAAGAACACCAAACATCTTCTATATTATTTGCTACAGTTCTTTACTTCCCCAAACCCTTTACTACGGATTGCTATCTTCTATAACCACAACTTAAAGGGTACAATAATCATATACAAATATAACCTCATTTAGGTCTACGGGGTTAATCCCTTCTGACCACCTCGCACCATAAACTCCACTTCAAACAGAACTAGAGAATTTGTACTATTAATAAAATGTTAAAGCGTTAAATATTTCATAATATCACTTAATTATCGTTATTTCCACATACATTTAGGGTGTGATTCAAAATTGAATTATGGAAAGATTATCTGGCCCGCGGCAATTACAATGCTTTCCTTCAAAGAGGAATCGTGTGGTTTATCCTAAAATCTATCTTACAATTTATTGACACATTTTTGTTAACGTTCAAAACCATTCTATTATGCGACGACTAATACTTCTCTGTACCTTGCTCTCCACCTTTTCTTACATGATTTCTGCCCAATATCGAACCCTACCACCTGACATCAAGTGGAAACAACTCAACACAGATAAGTATCGTATTATCTACCCTGAAGGCCACTCTGCTAAAGCTAGAAAAATCGGCGGAATCATAGACTACCTTTATACTCGATCAGATTCTTCTATCGGAACGCTGCATAAAAAAATTGAGCTTTACCTTGTCAATACTTCGGCAATTCCAAACGGATACGTCACTTTAGCCCCCAAACACTCTATGTTCTACACCACTCCGTTTCTAAAACCCTTGGGGGGCCCCATCGACTGGATCAGCTTGTTAAGTATTCACGAATACAGACATGTCAAACAAATTAATAACATAGATCATCTACTTACTAGATTGACGCACTACCTACTGGGGGAAACAGGTTGGGCCATCCTCTACAATCTGACCATCCCACAATGGTATACTGAAGGGGATGCCACCTTACAGGAAACCTTGCTCTCTCCGGGCGGAAGGGGAAGACAACCTGATTTTACAGCTATTTCCCGCGCGATGGCCAACGGCAAAAAATTTCGCTATGACAAAGTGCAACTCGGCTCATACAAAGACATGACGCCGGATTCTTACGAGTTGGGGTATATCATGACTTCCTACGCTCGACACAGATACGGCAATGATATCTGGTCAAAGTCACTAAGGACCACCACCTCTTTCCCTATTATCTATTACCCATTTTCTGTATTCACATACTTTTATACAGGCGCTCTGACACCGGAAATATACAAGCATGCCTATAAAGAACTCGAAGACTCTACCATTTCATACCATAATACACCTAAAAGTACCCTCCTGACCAAATCCAAACGCACCCCTACCCTTTACAGTTACCCAAAATGGCTCAATAATAGTGAATGGGCCTATATGAAACAGTCTTTTAAGCGGCCACCAGGGATATACTATCGCGACAAGAAAGGTAAGGAGCACAAAATCACCTCCATGGGAATCAACATCAATGAGGGGTTTGATGCAGGCGGACATACGGTCCTCTGGGAATCCTATTCACAAGATCCGCGTTGGACCACGAGAAGCTACTCGGATATCTACTCGTACGACCTTCGCCACCACAGAAAAAAACGTATCACACATAAAGGACATTTTTACCAACCGGTGCTCTCTCCTGATCAAAAGAGAATCGCCGCCGTAGAGCTAACTCCTCAAGGGCAAAACAACATTGTCATCCTCCGCCTTAAAGATGGGAAAATCCTCCGGAGACTTAGAGACAAAGAGATCCTCCCTACGTATCCTACCTGGATAGACGCAGAGCATATTCTATGCATAGAACGCTCCAACAACCAAAACCAAATCGTTCGTTGGGGAATCTATACCGGCAAGCGAACCGTAGTGTCTCCTCTGACTAGCTACACGATTAGCGACTTATCTACAGATGGAAAATATGCTTATTTTCACTCCAATTTTGAAAAATCCGGCAACATCTTCGCCTATGAACTGCATAGCGGGAAGCTATATCGCATTACCGATGAACCCTACAATGCCGAGATGCCGGATGTATCTCCTTCCGGCCATCAATTGCTCTACGTCTCCTACACTCAAAATCACAAAAATGTCTACCGACTCCGGATACATCCTGAGACCTGGACGCCTGTAGAATACACCTCCTATTATGCGCTATCGCCTCGTATGGATAGCTTAAAAACCGCTGACCTCGGCAAGGAGGTAGTTTCTGCTCTCTCCATAGCCAAGCCGGCTAAAAACATCAAGGAAAAGCCATTTCGTCCAAGCAGCAGATTCATCAACATTCACAGTTGGATACCGATCATCACCCAAAATGAAGTCGGATTAAATGTCTTTTCGAATGATCCCTTAGCCACGCTTGGGACAGCTGCGAGTGCCCGATACTTTCAAAATACATCCAACAAGTTTATACAAGGAGAAATCTCCCTAAAGTACTCCGGACTTTATCCCGTAATCGGTTTGAATACCGGCGCTATCAAAGTATTCCTGCGGGATTCCAATCCCTCACTCGACTTCAATGAACAATACATCGGCACCGATCTCACCTTACCTCTTAAGTACATCAGCGGCAACTATACGACGAGCATAACCACAAGCTTGGCTTATAATTATCGGATGCGCTCTATCGCCGACTTTCCTGTAGCCATACCGGAAGAGCTCTATCACACCGGAAAGTTCTCGATCTCCTTTGAGCGGAGCACTTTCACCGCCAGACAAAATCTAGGCCCCAGTTTGGGAATATCTGCAGATTTTCAAGCCAACAAGCTACTACAAGTCAAGGGAAATTGGGCATTTGATTCTAGAGTGGCTCTGTTTACGCGCGGACTTACCCCAAATCACAGCCTGAGATTAGAACTCAAGCATCATTATCAAAACACGGCGGATACCTATCGATTTGTCCACCGATACTTGTATGTTCCAGGTATTGATTTAGGGCCATCAGCAGTGAGTGAGGTGCTGGGCTTCAGAGCGTCCTACCAGCTTCCTCTATGGTACCCGGACTTCACCATTAGAGGAATTCTCGATATACAGCGGCTTCGGGTTAAAGGATATTATACCGCTGATCTATTTAGAGAATTCCAACTGATGGGGCGCCCCGCCATCAATCAATCTGCAGGAATAGAACTTTGGATGGATTATGTCGGCTTTCGCATAGTACCTGTAAGTTTAGGTATCCGGTACAATGCCTTTCGCAAGAGCGAATACGGCTACTTAAAAGATCTCCCTTTGGACCTTGTCCTGGAAGCAGAATTCTAACTTAGTGTTTAAAATGTCGGTAGCCTGTAAAGACCATCGAAAGTCCATTCCGGTCACAGTAATCGATACTTAGGTTGTCTTTAATAGACCCACCCGGTTGAATAACAGAGGTGATACCCGCTTTGTGGGCAATTTCGATACTGTCGGGGAAAGGGAAGAAGGCATCAGATGCCATCACCGCCCCCTCCAAGTCAAATCCCATCCTATGGGCTTTGTCTACTGCTTGACGGCAGGCATCGACCCGGGAGGTCTGTCCGCATCCCATTCCGAGCAATTGGTTATTCTTGATGAGAGCGATGGCATTAGACTTGAGATGCTTTACACATGCATTGGCGAACAACAGATCCTTAAGTTGATCTTCAGTGGGAGCCAGACGAGTCACCGTTTTGAGTTGAGTTTCCGTCTCGGACATATGATCTGCATCTTGGGAAATAATCCCATTCAATACAGATTTTACACGTCTGGAAGCACCGGAATATTCCTTGAGCCGCAAAAGCACTCGCTTCGACTTTCGTGACAAAAATGCCTTGGCTTCTTCCTCAAATTCAGGCGCTATCAATACTTCATAAAAGATCTTATCAATCTCTTGCGCCGTGGCTAAGTCGATAGTATGATTGGATATCAAGATTCCTCCAAAAGCCGAAACAGGATCTCCGGCCAATGCCGCTTGCCATGCCTCTAATACCGTAGATCGGACCGCCACGCCACAAGCATTGGTGTGTTTCATTACAACGAAGGCTGGAGGCCCTGCGGAGAACTCCGCCATAAGACCAACTGCAGCATCGATATCTACAAGATTATTGTAAGAGAGCGCCTTACCACTCAACTGTTCAAAAGAAGCGTTCAAATCTCCAAAATAAGAGGCGGACTGATGGGGGTTTTCGCCATACCTGAGCGGGGTTTCTTCCTCCACACTCAACCGGATACCGGTAACCTCTGTTCCCTGTCGCATCCAATTGAATATCGCCGTATCGTAATGGGAGGACACGGCAAATCCACGTGCAGCCAGATACCGGCGCTCTGATTCTGAACTCTGAGCTCCCTTTTCATCGAGAAGATCCAGCACAAAAGCGTAATCCCGTATGGATGGGACGATGATGACATCCTTATAATTCTTAGCCGCAGCACGTATGAGAGCAATCCCGCCAATATCGATTTTCTCAATAATTTTCGCACTGTCATCCGTCTCCTTAACCGTCTCCTCAAATGGATATAAATCTACTATCACAAGGTCAAAAAGCGGAATATCATATCGCTCTAACTCTGCTAAGTGCCCCTCCTCTCTTCTTGCCAAGATACCACCAAATACCTTGGGGTGTAAGGTCTTAACGCGCCCATCCAGAATGGCCGGATACTCCGTCAACGACTCAACCGACACTACGGAAATTCCCAGCCCTTCGATGAAGGATTGGGTGCCACCGGTCGAATACAGAGTAACCCCAAGAGAATGGAGCTTGTGAACAATAGGTGCCAATCCCTCTTTGTGAAAGACTGAAATCAATGCGTTGTTAATCTTTTTCATAATAATAAGGGGGTATGAAATGGTAAAATATCAAGGACCCATTACAAATTTTTTCAATTTGTACTTCATAATCTTCGAGCCCCTGTATTAGAAGCTGCAAAAGTATAACTAATAACACAATTCCCGGTGGCGCAGAGAAAGTTTTTAAATTATGACCCCTTATCATTAAAGGAAATCAGAAAACTTGCGATATTACTATAAACCTTTTAGCATTTAAATCTCCATCGTGCCTCCCGTCTACACAGATGTTTCCATTTTTGAACACCAGGCTCTTGTTTCAATTAAATTTGAAACGCCTCTAAAAACCCTCCCCCCTCAGGCAGCGTTTTCCCGTCTCAAAACGTCTATAGGGTAATATTTAGGGAATACCCTTACTGCTCTTTTCAAAAAAATTAAGGGAAAACCCTGAATTTTATACTTTTATAAAAAAAAACTTGATTTTTTTTATGATTATCTCAATCCTTTATCGTATATTTACACCTGAACCCATTTCACTATCCGGTCTGATGCCCCTTTGGGGTGATCTTTCTCCTTCTTCACCCCTTCGGAGATACCCATGCATATCCTACTCTAGGATTTATTTATTTTTTAACCTTCAAAATTTTTAGCCATGAGAAAATTATTTAATTTTCGGCCCGGACAGGACTCCCGCGATGGTAGAGTCCACACTGCTCACTCTAGTACCCGCGTTGCAAATATAACGGGGGGGTAAATTGCGTTTCCAAGGAAAGTATTTTGCCCACGTTCTAAACTTTTTACTCGTTCTAATTGTCTGTTCGATGGCCCTGCCATCCTACGCCCAACAAAACACAAACCTAAATACCAAGTC
>JALSTN010000309.1 GCA_026983735.1 Saprospiraceae bacterium
CGGATATGCAAGGGGGTTTTCAATTGATGATATGAGAACAGCGCTTGAATCTTTTATACCATCTCCCTCACAAACTCCCGGAAGACTTAATCTCTTTCACTTCAAAGACTTCGATATTCTCTTAGATTATGCTCATAATCCTGCGGGGATGAGAGCCCTACAGCAATTTATTGAAAGACTTGATGCTACTCATAAAGTAGGCATTATAGCTGGAATTGGAGACCGAAGGGTGGAGGACAATAATGAAATGGGTAAAATAGCTGCCGAAATGTTCGATGAAATCATAATACGGCAAGATAAACATCTTAGAGGTAAGACAGAAGAAGAACTTATAAAAATGTTAGCCGATGGGGTTAGGATGCAAGATCCGGATATTAAAATGAAAATAATTCCATCAGAATCCAAAGCTATAAAATACGCTGTCCAAAATGCTAAAAAAGGAGCTTTGATTGTCTTGTGCAGTGATGTGATTCCGGAGGCCTTAAATCTAGTCAAATCACTGAAGGAAAAAGAAGCTGAAGAGCTTTATAAGTTCTCTAAATCGGATATACCTAATCGTCAATAATACATAAAAAGCTGTGAATTATGAGGGAAATAGCATAGAAGTCTTCATCTCCATCAGTCTGGCAATCTGATGTGCTTTTTGGAGCATTTCTTCTGCCTTTGGTCCTGAATGCCGACCTTCTATTGCTTTCTGAAGATGAGATAGCCAAGCTGCAAAATGCTCTTTCGACATAGGTCGCTTTTCGTGAAGTGCGAGATGGGGGCGCATTGCATTACGACCATATGCGCCTGTGTAAAAAAGCATATTATCCCAAAAATCTACTAAAATATCAAAATGGTGATCTAAACCACTCTTAACAACGTCATCAAAGAAGGGTCTCATTTCATGGTCACTTAACAGAAGTGTGTAAAAATCTTCCATAATTTGACGAATACCCTCGCGCCCCGTTATATCTTTCATTTGCATTTATTAGCATTGCTTAGATTCCACCTACTATGAAGCTTAGGCAATAATAACCTCTATGCCCATCTTTTCTAAACTGTTTCTGGTACGGTCAGGTATCCCTTTATCTGTAATGATGACATCAATACGATCCATCGAACACACTTTAGCAAAGCTCTTTCTTTGGAATTTTGAGGAATCAGCTAACACTACCACCTTTTCTGAAACACCAATGGCGATCTTACTCAAAGAGGCTTCTTCAATGACCGGAGAAAAAATCCCGGACTCAAGATCAATACCTTCAACTGATAAAAAAACGGTGTTGCACGATAGCTTGCCCAATGTCTTCTCTGCTATGGGCCCCACTAGTGAGCGCATCTTAGAGCGTAAGACTCCCCCAACTTGGATGACTTCCATTTGACTGTTGTGGCTCAACTCGTCTATAACCGGCAGGCTGTGTGTGATGACCCGAATATTCTTCAAGCGGCTTAATTGTTTAGCTAGGGGGATGACAGTGGATCCTGCACTCAAAATTACATTATCCCCTTCCTTGATTAAGTCGATAGCTCGTTTGCCGATTCGCATCTTCTCTTTGAAATTTTGCTTCAAACGATCGCTTAATCCTGTGTTTTTATAATTGGATTTTTCCCTTATGGCTCCGCCGCGTGTACGTACAAGTAATCCCTTCTCTTCCAACTTGACCAGATCATTTCGGATCGATACTTCACTAACCCCAAATCGATTACTCAAATCCTTTACAGAGACTTTTCCATCCGTATTTAACATTTGAAGTATTTTCGATCTTCTTTCTAATGTATTTCTCTTTGAATCCATCCTGTTCCTATTTTTTCTTCGCAAAAATATATAAATAATAATTATCAAATGAGTCTTGGATAGTTATTTTTAGCAAAAAAATTAAATGGTTCCTAATTCTCCTGTATGCTCTATAAAATTTGTTTTATCCCATATCACAATACTCTCCGGATATTTCAACTTATTATTGAATTTTAGATAAGGCAGGATATTGATTTGCTATGATTCAACTAAACTCTCTTACATGAACGGTTTTTGTATGTAGATTGTTTTTGCAATTGAAATAAATCGGAAGAAAATAAATCTTTGTTTTCTTTACAATACCTTTTCGATTGTAAATCGCAAATATTAACCACATTATAGACCCTTTAGTCAATATTAGATTTGTACATTAAATTTGAAAGCAACTATCTTCTAATCGTTTTATTCTTTTCTTGCATATTCGTCGAGATCGTAAGGTTTTATAAATGATTTTTTACTAGTGGTATTCAAATTCTGTTGTTAAACCCAAACCCTGCATTAGACCAATGAGGGAATGGAAGCCCATAAGTCTTCCCGTATATGCCAAATATTGGCCTTCATTTAATCTTTAACTGTATTATTCTACTTCGGAGCATTTTGACTTCAAAATCAAGCATTTCACCTCGTCGCCATAGCCCGCTATGCCTCCTCGACGAAATACCTGCTTTTATTGCCAAAAAGCCCCTCGCTACGAATTCTAATACACGTTTTGGGTTAAACCCATATTCGGGTGAATCATATTGAATAAATGTAAATATTTTTCAAACAGAGTATTAGGCCTTTAATATATGTAAAAATATCTATTTGTATAAAAATGTAAAATTCATCAATTTAAATTTGATATTTCTCATTTATACGATTTACCTTTGTCACTCAAACCTGAGGCTTATTGTATGACAATTGAAGTGCTGTTGCACCCATTAGTTAGTGAAAATTTTCACTTTCTTAGTTGACTTCTTTGTTCGGGGGCACAACAGAAGCATTTTACTTGCCAATTGAATCATTTCAAAACCGAGATTATGATAATAGATTTACCTTATCAATTAAAAGCCTGGAATTTTTTCTCTAAGGGCATTCGCGTTGGCTTCTTTTCAAAACCTGCTATCAAAGATTTAATCCTTTGTTTGATTATAGCATCTATTGGACTTTTGGGGACATATTATCTCATAAGGTCTGAATCTGGCAATCATCCCATTACGACGATTGAAATGGTCGAAATACCATCTGTTGTTTCAGGCAATAGCCAATGAAATATAGAATTGTACCCAAACCCTGTATTATATAATGATATTTGAACTTTCATGTTTTTTAGAATACAGATTAGGAGTATTTTGAACGCTTCTTTACCCGCATTTACAGGAAAGGTTTTCCTAGAGAATGGGGATATTTTCGACTTGCAGTGAATAACAAATTACTGCCTTCATTTACACCTCAATAGTTAATCTAATAAAGGTTGTAAGTTCAAAACTTCCATAAAATTGGATTTATCCATTGTTTTTGCATCGCACACACAAAAGCGTAGAAGTATAGTAGAAAAATGGATAGTGTATTGTATTTTTGCCCTTTCAAAAATACTACTATTACCATGATCCCTACCCTGCAAATATACAATAGCCTTTCCGGCAAAAAAGAAATTTTTGAACCCATTCACCCTGAGCATGTTGGGATGTATGTTTGTGGTCCAACTGTGTATAACGACGTTCATTTAGGGAATGTACGTTCTTTTATCAGTTTTGACGTAATATTTCGATTTTTAAAGCACTTAGGTTACAAGGTGCGATATGTTCGTAATATCACAGATGTAGGTCATCTACAAGATGGAGGTGAAGACAAAATCTCCAAGAGAGCTAAATTGGAACGGTTGGAACCTATGGAGATCGTCCAGAAATACACGATTCGATTTCATGATATGATGCGGATATTCAATTTGCTGCCCCCTAGTATCGAGCCTCATGCGACAGGCAATATTCTCGAACAAATTGAGATGGTTCGTGATATTTTGAATAATGGATTCGCATATGAATCAGAGGGGTCAATATATTTTGATATACAAGCATATTTAAAGAAACACCCCAATTACGGGCATTTGTCGGGGAGAAAAGTAGATGAATTATTGGCTGTAACCCGCGATGATTTAAAGGGACATTCTGATAAAAAACACCCTGCTGATTTCGCTATCTGGATGAAGGCAGAACCGGAACACATCATGCGATGGAAGACAGAATGGTCAGAAGGTTTTCCAGGGTGGCACCTAGAATGTTCAGTAATGAGTACAAAGTATTTAGGGGATACTTTTGATATCCATGGTGGGGGAAACGACCTAAAATTTCCTCACCATGAAAATGAAATTGCTCAAAACACCGCCGCTTGTGGTGTCGCCCCGGCCAAATACTGGGTACACACTAATATGCTATTGATGAACGGACGAAAGATGTCGAAGAGTGAGGGCAATACGATTACTCCCGAAGAGTTGTTTACTGGGGATAGTGCCCACATCTCTAAAGCCTACTCTCCTATGGCCATTCGCTTTTTTATGCTACAGTCGCATTACCGATCTACAATGGATATCTCGGATGATGCTCTTTTAGCAGCAGAAAAGGGATATCATAGATTAATGGATGCCATAAAGACATCAAATAACCTAATGCACTCCTCTGTGATTAAATCCGGAGTGTTGGATGCTCATCTCATCCCACTTATAGAGGCTCCCATGGACGAGATGAGAGATGACTTTAATACCCCTAAAGCTCTAGCTGCTCTCTTTGATTTAGTTACTAAGATCAATGCTCTGAATACAGGACAATTGGATATAAATCAGGTATCCTCTCCTGTCCTTCAACGTATGAAAGAGACATTAAATACATTTGTACTTGGTATTTTTGGTCTTAAAGACGATCGGGCTTCTGCAGGAGATACTTCTACTCTAGATGGTTTAATTCAGTTGCTCATTCAATTGAGAGCACAGGCAAGGGAAGATAAGAACTGGGCACTCTCAGATAGAATTAGAGATGCTCTAACTAATCTGGGAATTCAACTTAAGGATGGACAAGATGGTACCTCTTGGACCTTTGTGTAGTTAACCCTAACCCTGTATTAGACCAAAATAATTAGGAGACTATATGTTTCAAAGTACAGACAGTGAATAATTGAACACTTCTATACCCGTCTATCCTGGGATAGATTTTCTAGAGAATGCTGAGTTTTTTGTCTCTTAGTGATTACCAAAATTTTCGGAGAACAATTACCCCTCTACAGTTATTCTACTGCGGCACATTTTGACTTCAAAAGCAAGCATTTACCCTCGTCGTCATAGCCCGCTATGCCTCCTCGGCCAAATACTTGCTTTTTTTGTCCAAATGCACCTCGTTACGAATTCTAATACAGGTTTAGGGTTAAACCCTAACCCTGTATTAGACCAAAATAATTAGAAGACTATAGTTTGCCGAGTCAAAACAAAGAATATTTGAACACTTCTCTACGCACCTAAGCTGAGATGGATTATTAGGGAAAACTAAGCTTTTATCTCTCAGTGATTACCGATTTTATCGGAGAACAATTACCCCTCTACAGTTATTCTACTGCGGCACATTTTGACTTCAAAAGCAAGCATTTACCCTCGTCGCCATAGCCCGCTATGCCTCCTCGGCCAAATACTTGCTTTTTTTGTCCAAATGCACCTCGTTACGAATTCTAATACAGGTTTAGGGTCAAACCCTAACCCTGTATTAGACCAAAATAATTAGAAGACTATAGTTTGCCGAGTCAAAACAAAGAATATTTGAACACTTCTCTACGCTTCTAAGCTGAGATGGATTATTAGGGAAAACTAAGCTTTTATCTCTCAGTGATTACCGATATTATCGGAGAACAATTACCCCCCTACAGTTATTCTACTGCACGTTTAGGGGCAAATTCTTTAAACATAAGTTAGTATTTAAACTTTCTCCCATTCATACCCGATAATATTGCGTTGCTCCCGGCTAAATTCGATGCCTATGAGATAGACGTTTTTGTAGGATTGGTATTTTTCATAGTAGCACTTTTCCTTAATCTGCTTTAAGGCACTGCCGGTCGCCTTTTCGGACAGTTTGAATTCGATGATGAAGACTTTGTCTTCATACTGCAGGGTGAGGTCTATGCGCCCGAGGTTGGTGATATCTTCCGGGATAATTCGCATCCCTAAACTCGCCAAATAGGCATAGACCACACTGGCGTAATACCCTTCGTATTCGAGTAATTTGTTGTTGGTAAAATTATTATAGGGTATGGCCGCAAAAAGGGTGTAAAGCGCTTCTTTTAACCCGTCCAAATCTGCATTTTTAATTCTACTCAACAAACTTTTTTGAAAACTCAATTTCTCCATAGTCTGAGTTGTCAAATAGGTTATAAACAGGCTGTTGAGGGATAGCTGAATTTCTTTGTTGGGGA
>JALSTN010000310.1 GCA_026983735.1 Saprospiraceae bacterium
AGATTTATATCCAAGCATAGAAGAAAAAGCAGCAAATTTACTTTACTTCATTGTTAAAAATCATTCATTTTCGGATGGAAATAAAAGAATTGCAGCATTTTTATTTCTATATTTTTTGGAAAGAAACGGATTGCTATTTACAAAAGAAGGCAGAAAAAGAATTGCAAATAATGCGTTAGTAGCTTTAACATTAATGGTTGCAGTAAGTAAACCGGAAGAAAAAGATACAATAATTAAAATAATAGTAAACTTAATAAATAAAAATAATTAACGACACGCTAATCGAGTAGACGGCTCCGCCCCTAGATAGGGACGGAGTGCGCCTCTCACACCACCAAGCGTACGGGTCTCGTACTTGGCGGTTCGTAGATCATCTGTACAAATCGCACCCTACCCAATGATGCAGAGCAAGCTGGAATCGTCCTCCAAAAAATTCCTAATCGAGCAATCCCCCTCGTATCTCAAAGACATCAAATAGAAGTTAAACCCCCTTGTCCTGCTACCCTACCCTCTCGCCGTCTCAGAATTAGAACCCAAGTAAGAATCCCAGGTAAAGTCAGAAAATCCTCCCTTTCTACATCATAAACTCACTATTAAACTGCCGCAATTGAAACCCGAAAAGAATGGCCATAAATCCACTGATAAACATAGGGATAGCTACCAAATAAACGACAGTTAATGCTCCTATCAAAGGGTTTATAATAACTAAAAAGCTAAGTACTATAGTAAGTATAGCAGATAATAAAGTCCACCACCAAGATCTCACCCCTAGTTTTTTGAGTATGAAAGAGAAACTTACCCGGGTTGCTGCTGTGAACAACAGCCACATTCCGGTAAAGATAATTAAGGATTGGGCGGACAGTTCGGGTTGAAGCAAAAGTGATCCTCCCAGAATCATTTCAAATAAGCCAATCATCAGATACCACAACCAATGCTCCATCCCCTTTCTATTGCTCAATGCAAAAACCAGATTGATGCCTCCAATGGCAAAAATCAACCATCCGAAAAGTATGGATAACCCGACAAAGGCAGGTGCAGGCATTGAAATAAGAAAAATTGATACCGCCAATAAAGCCACACCGGTCAAAATTGGCATCCACCAGTTAAACATTACTTTTTTCATTTTATTTTATTTTTACGTTATTGAATTCAATTCTTCCAAAGAATAAACAAGCTATGCTATAAAAGCCCAAAATGAAATAAAAAACCTTTTCAAAAGTCTCTAGAATGAGACTTTTGAAAAGGAGAGGAATTATTTAGTTTTACTTGCCTTGAACAATTTATTCTTAAAGGCTTTGAGGTCTTCCTTTAGGGTATCAAACTTACCTTTGCTATCCTGCTTTGACTTTACAGATTTTTTAAGAATATCAATACTTTCAGCCAAGCTTTTGAATTCCTTATCTTTTTTACCATATCCCATCTCTTCCGCTAAAGTCAACTGGTAGTTTGCATTGTTTAATAGGTTGATGACCTTGTCAATATTCTTGTGATCTTTGGCATCAATATCCGCGGCCTCGATAATCATTTGTTCTGCATTAAGAATAGGTAAAGGATAAACCATTTGCTCTACAATAACAGTATTGAGTACAGAAGTCAATGCAGCCTTCGCTTCTTCCATTTTATTATTTTTTAATAAAACTACAGCTGCCTTAACTGCTTCAGGATATGTAGCTGCAGGAAGCAAATAAGAATTTACTACAAGTTCACTTTTCAAATCCTTAAGGATATTTCCTGCTAATTGATAATACCCTTTATCCATTGCTTCTTGAGCCAATAGAGTAATCGATCGAACCGTCTCAATGTCTGTCACCAATTCGCGCTTGTTATAGGTATAATTTACGGGAATGAGCTCTAAAGAAGGATCCTGAGCTAATAAGACTTCCAACTTACCAATTAGACGTTCTCCTTGTTGGATTGCTTCGTCTAGTTTATTCTCCGAGATTTTTTGAAGTAAGGATTGCGTCTCCCCAATAGTAGATAAAGCCTCTTTGGTTAATGCTTCTCTTTTTTGATTAATTCTCTTCTCCAATTCTCCAATAACTCTCGCATCCAAAGTATCCTTATTCATCTCCAAGGTGGCTTCTTTTTGTAAAACAGGAGATTGCTCATTCTGCAAAATACTTGCCTTATTATCCTGGGCACAACCGGTTAAAGTGAAGAGTGCCATAAATAGTCCTACAATTAATAATTTTGACTTTTTCATAATTACTTATTTTTAATTTTAATTAACAGAATTTATTCACAATATAAATGCATGTCAATGACAGGCACTTAATCCTTATCAAAGCACATTCCACACCCACAATGCACGCCATTAAGTCAGGTAAACCTCATGGGTTAATGTCAATTTGGCATTTTACTGCAGTTTAGATATGCCTATTGTATTGCCAATTTTTCATCTTTAGAATTTTATTACTACATTTACATTTTCCAATTTTTAACCCCAATCGTGCAAGAAAATTCGGAACGGGGTGCAGTTATGATTTGAATGCAGGTGGGCTTATTCCATCGCCGACCTAGATTTGAATCCTTTTCCTTATATACACAAATCAGCAGTCATGCATTTACGTCTATCCATACCCGTTACAATTCTCCTTCTTATTTACACTTTTTATCAGCCATCTGATCTGAGGGCACAATCTTTACCTGCCCCTTCTAAGGGGGAAACCTCCCATGTCTCTCTGCCATTTCATACAGAAAGCTTGCCCAATGTTTGGCGCAAAAACAATACAGCCTCCTTGGGAAGCAGGACGAGTGCTGCGCTCAATTATATACCGGCCCTAGATGGATTTCTTGTCAATCTCGGCTCCTATCGACAAGTATTGCCCAATCGCTACCCGGATTTGTTTTACCGTTGGGGACAGGAGCATTGGTTGAATTTCCTCCCTGACAGCCATTATTATGGCACATGGGCGGACAGTTTTGGCAATGTTAAAAAAACACAGCTCATCCGGGACAACTATTTCATATTCAAGAAGGAGGACAACCATTTCATACCTCAACTCGTTCACAATAGACAACCCCGAACTTATCACCAATATGCCTACAACTCGGAGGATGGCAAAGTGTATTTTTATATCGACAATAAGACCTGTAGCTATGACCCCATAAATAGACGTTGGGAGATCTATGACATCCCGCTTCATCCCAACTCGGACAAAACCGCTCCCCGGACCTTCTTAAAATGGGGAAGCATGTGTTATGACGCTTACAACAAAGAGCTGGTGCTCATCGGAGGAGGTGCAGTCTATCAACCGGACGGTAGTCTTGGGATGTGGACTTTCGATACAAAGTCAAAGCGCTGGAATAAATTTCGCGGGCCCGTTCCCCCTCCTAGAGCCAATTCGGCCATCCTCTATAATCCCGAGGAACAAAAAATACTGTTCTTTGGAGGAGATCATCTGGACTATTTGACCAATGACACCTGGGTGTACGATTGCAAGAAGAGGAGTTGGCAGAAGAGGTCCCCTTCGGTTGCTCCGCCTCCCTTAGCGGGGCACGCTCTCCTTTACCTTCCCAAGTCTAAACAAACGATTCTAATGGGCGGATATCAATACAAGACACCGGAGAATTATCTCAGCCCGATGTATTCCGAGCGCAAGTACTTTCAGATGTGGAAATACGATTGGACCGCTGATCAATGGAGTCTCATCAAAAGCTATGACCACTCGGAACTCCATCCGATTATCAACGTGCGCACTCCACAGATGCTTCCGGTTGCAGTGGATCAACAAGATCGGATTGTAGCCCTTGCCGTTGACTCTTCTTCCTATTACAATTTTGAACCGGTCGCCTATGAGATGCAGGTTGATGCCCGTGTTACCGATACTGCGGGAACACGAAAATGGGGATTTTCTTCAGGTATGAAATGGCAAAGGACAGGCAGTCCATTTGACCCCTCTTATTTCGAAAAATCAAATCCGTCGTTTGAGGGATTACTTTACGACACTATGCCGGAAAATATATGGATTCCAATACCTGCAGCCCTTCGAAAATACCCTAGGGTTAACAGAGATTGGGGCACGGCCGTGTTAGATCCCATAGGAGATCGAATTCTCCAATGGTCCGGTGGACATAGTGCACATTGTGGCAATGATGTACCCTCTTTCTATTTAGGGGAAGCGCGTTGGGAAATACCGTATTTTCCGGACATCCCCTTGGAGTTCTTTTATGCCAATGATGCCAGCCCAGGCGGTCAAACATTTAATAACCGTCCATTTATGCCTGTTCATACCTACAACAGCTATGACTTTGACCCGAAATTAAAAAAAATGGTAGCGATCATAGATGGTCACACCCAAGTCTATGATCCCGATAAAGGAGAATGGGCATCAAATGGAGTTCCTACGCCCAAGGGCATGCTCACCAATTCCTTCTACCTCCAGATGGAATCCACGGATGTGGGCCTAGTCTTCTGGGGCTATAATGACAATGTCGAAAAAGATTATGGCCTGATGGTGTTCCGTCGCCAATCCGATTCCACTTATCAATGGGAGCCTCTACCTTATACCGGCCCCGAACTCCCCAATAGCTATGTCGATCAAGCGGGGATGGTGTACGATTCCAAAAGACATCGACTCCTATTCTTTAGATATACAGACAAGAACACCCCGCTTACCGTTATGTCCATGGACACCCGAACACATAATACCAAAATATTAGAACCGACAGATGGACAAATAGCTGCCGGCCAACAACTTCTTAGAGAATGTGTATATATACCTCCCTTGGATATTGTACTGTTTCAAGCTAGATCCAACGATAGCCAAATCATTTATGATTGTGCTTCTAATCAATGGAAATGGCTCCCGGTCCAACTTGCCCAAAACATCAAATCCGTCAATACTAGAAGCAGTGGATACATGTGGGACCCCAAGCGCAAAATCGTGCTGGACTGTGAAGCCAATGGAGGGGTTTATGCTCTGAAGTTGAGTGGAGTAAGCCTGGCTGCCGGGGACGCTTCGTATTCTTCATCATGGGACGTTTATCCAAATCCCACCTCAGGGCAATTGTATATCCTATTACCGAAAACGATTCCCCCCACTCCTCTCACCCTCTTCAACGCTCAGGGTACGGCCCTGGCCATTCCTCCAATAGTAGAGCAATTAACTGACGGGCACATCTTGCTTCGGTTGGATTTAACCCTTCTTCCCAGCGGCTTATATGTCATCGTCTGTCCTTCCAGTGAGGGCTTTCTGATTCGTAAGGTGATGGTAGTACAGGGAGAATAGAATTGTCCCGGAGGAGGTGAGGGCCACCTTGCAACATCGTGCACTCAGCCAAATTTGGATTTTACTCCACACGGACAAATTCATATTGATACCTATCACAACAGCCTTCATCGAGTAAAAGAGTATCCGCCCCCATAAACGAATATTGAACCTGATAGGTATCGATCACATCTATAGTATCCGGATTAAAGTCAAAAAAATACATTTGACCCTTTTTCACCGATTCAGGAGATATCCAACAGCGGGCTGTAACCATCACTTCAAGCAAACTGTCCCTCCATTGGCATCGGGAGGAGTCTATAATTTCCATATACTTAAACAAAGGCTTATAACCTTTGCCCGTAATACCGCCGGAAACTTGTGCTACTTCCCAGCGCCCAATCAAAGAGAAATTCTCGACTTCATGGTGAATGCATGAAGTGAGAAAGCTCAGTAAAAGAAAAGCAATCCATAGCATGTGTCGCATAACGTATCAATTATAATGAAAAACATCTCTCTTCTCAACAATTAAAACGAGTATATCAAGCTAATTATTTTTAGTCGTTCTCAACTAACTTAACCTGGTCAGTTTAATTGGAGTTACTTTGCGTTGGCTACATCCCTTCACACTTTTAGCATCAAAATGGAACGAATCACGTCGGAGATGCTCTTACTCCTCTGCCCCTATTTAGGGGCGGAGCCGGCTGCTCGATGTGCTTTCGTACTTTATTATTTCATTCATTATTGTAATTTTCTTAGCGTCTCTAACTGCGTTGGGGCAGGCCTCCTCTTTGCCAAGTTTTGGCTCGTGCAGTAGGCTTTTCGATCGACTTGGCAATCCCGAAAGTATTCGGGACAAGTTGTGTATGGATGCGAAGGGTGGCTTTATAC
>JALSTN010000311.1 GCA_026983735.1 Saprospiraceae bacterium
ATGGTCCAATATCGACATGTTGAGCGATGGATCTGTAGTGGTCGTTAGTCACAGTACAGCTTCCGGCAGATTGTACTTTAGCAAATTGGAAAAAGGTGCTACATCCTGGACAGGTGGACTACTTGACGATGGCACAGGAGTGGGGCAAGTTTGGTCTAGAATGGCCGTAGGTGGACCCGACGGCAACACCATTCACGTCTTTACTTCCACCACACCAACAGCACTAGGGGGAGGTCCTTATCGAGGTGTAGAGGGGCAACCTGTCTATCACCGTTCATTGGATGGAGGAAAGACCTGGGACAAGCAAGATATGATACTTCCCGGCCTGGACACCAGTAACTATGCACGCTTTGACAATGATGCTTATGCCATTGCCGCGAGGGGTAATGTCGTCGCAATCGCTCTTTTTGGAAGCTGGAATGATATCGCTATCTGGAAGTCCAAAGACAATGGAGAGACATGGGAAAGGATCCTGGTGAATGATTTCCCTCTAGATAAATATGTCATAGGTACTGCCTATACAATTGATGATATAGGAGGAATTGACACCATGGGCCCGGGAGGTTTTCCAGACCCGACAGAAGATCAAAAAATGGCTGTGTTCACCTCTGATGGTTCGGGCTATATAACGATTGATCCGGATGGCAAATGTCATGTACTCTTTGGGGAGATGTATTTAACAGATACGGACTTTTCAGATCAGTCATGGAGTTTTTATCCCGCTTGGCCTTATTTAGATTATTGGAATGAAGACATGGTTGGGCAGCGACCGGTCAGGATGTTTGCCCCTTATGACTTTGATGGGGATGGTTCCATCCTGACACCGGGACCGGATGCCAATATTCCTAGATACTTTAGGTCTCTAGCTTCTTTCCCTTATATCACTTCTGATGCTGAAGGAACCCTCTTCGCTTCATTTTCCATGCAAAATGAACTTTTTTATGAAAATGATGACAACGAGTATTTCCGCCATCTTTATTTATCAAAATCTACAGATGGAGGGCAGACGTGGGAGGACCCATATGATGTAATCAACGCTGCTTTTTATGAAGGTACCGGTTTTGAAAGTGATACTTCAGTAACCGAAGCGATTTTCTCTTCCTTGGCTGTAGATGATCAAAATCTATACGTAGTATTCCAAAAAGATTTTGATCCTGCACTCTTCATCCCGCAAAACTCAGATGATGAAGTCTCAGAGCAAGAAATATCTTTCTTGAAATTTGATAAAAATGATCTCACCTTAGTGGAGCGAGTCGTAACACCAAAGGTATTTCGAATGAGTCTAACGCCAAATCCTGCAACCTCCGGAAATGCATCTATCCAATTTGAAATTCGCAAAGCAGCCCGAATAAAGGTAGAGATGTACGACATGAATGGACAATTAATTCACCGCCAGAAGGAAGGTCGCCTGGAAGCAGGTGTTCACCGGATTAAACTAAACACAGATCAACTCAGTGGAGTTTATGCCGTTAAACTTTGGGTAAATAAAGCTTCTACATCAAAGAAGTTGATAATCAAATAAAATTGTACTAAGAACAAAAAGAGTGGTCAAATACTAATCTTGGCCCTCTTTTTGTTTTATCTATAGCTAATTGCCCAATATACTCTTATCTGAGTAAGGGTCAATTGTTATTTGGGACAAATTCGATTCAACTATTTTTAAAGACTTGAGACTGATTTTCAACATAGTAGCCTTTGTCTGTTTGCTAAGTGTTTCTGCACTCTATGGTCAACCTATGGCCAGTATCGAACCGGCCGGCCCACTTCAAGAGGTCGAACTTCCCTTGGTCTTTCAAATTGGAGAATATGAAGAATCCTATGAGCATCTTCTAGGCGAATACCCAGAAATGTTGCTTGGTATTTGTGATAACGATATGTCGGTAGCGTATGACAAGTGGATTGCGTTCCTTATGGAAATCGAACAACATGCTGAATCTATCGGAGTTGACATTTTGGGAGTAAAAATGTGGCTCAATGTTTTTTGGGATAAAAATGGGAATATCCAACATATTGCTTTTCACCTCAAACCCAATTCAAAAAATATCTCTACTAAAGATATTGAAAACCTTTTAACTGATTTTGCTACTCATAGTCACTTAAACGTCATCGCGGAAAAACCATTTTCACATTATGGTTCTGCTACTTTTCCAACATTCCCAAGGCGCGTCAATAAATAATGACTCTTTCATTTGCTTTAACCTTTGACCCTTCTTCACCTATTCATTCCATACTCGGGAAAGCTTTCTTACGATACAGCATTCATTCTTATCTTTAGGTTAACGCCAATTGCGTTCATTTAACCATTGACTGCGATTAAACTAAGGGCTTAGGACTTGACCTTACCTCTACTCTCCCTTCGCCCAACTCTTCACATCCCCAGAATCGGTCTTTGATGAACACAGCTAATGTGTAGAAAAAATCATTTGCGATTTATACAAAAAAACACTTACTACTTATACTACCACTTACTTTGGGTTGGTTTTGTACTCATTTGATAATTAACTAGACCATATTACAAGATTTATTAATGTGTTTTTTGTACCTTTACACAACCAAACGAGCGCAAATTTTATTAATACTAATTTACACATACAATGTTAAACAAAAAAAGTGTACGTGCAATGCGGTTCTTTAGAGATAGATATTTCATACTGGATTTGATTCCAAATTAATAAAAATTAAGTGTAATAATTATTGGGCTGAGGTATTTGAACAAAGATCCTCGACCATTTCATACCTAAACACCAATAATACGAAAGCCCTATGGGTACGACAACAAATTACTCCGAAGACAATATTCGCTCCCTCGATTGGCGGGAGCATATCAGACTACGCCCCGGAATGTACATCGGAAAACTAGGAGATGGCACCCATCCGGATGATGGTATTTATGTCCTTTTGAAAGAAGTCATAGACAACTCCATCGATGAATATGTTATGGGCTTCGGAAAAGTCATAGAAGTATCGATTCAGGAAGGGAAGGTAGTGGTCCGGGACTATGGACGCGGTATCCCACTTGGAAAAGTCATCGATTGTGTATCGAAGATTAATACGGGTGGTAAATACGACTCGAAAGCTTTTAAAAAATCCGTAGGGCTCAATGGGGTAGGAACCAAGGCGGTTAATGCTCTATCTCAGCAATTTATCGTTCGAGCTATCCGAGAAGGAAAGGAAAAAGTAGCAGAATTTGAAAGAGGGGTTCTTGTCAAAGACCATAAAATCAAAAAGACAGATGCGCCAAACGGAACCGAATTTACATTTATTCCTGATACCGAGGTATTTCCCAGCTATCATTTTAATCTTGCGACTGTCGAAAATCAATTGTGGAACTACGCCTATCTCAATGCTGGTCTAAAACTAAAAATCAACGGTAAGTCTATCGTATCAAAAAATGGGCTACTCGACTTGCTGAATAATAAGACCGATGCCGAATCGCTTCGCTACCCTATCATCCATCTTAAAGGAGAAGATATCGAAATGGCGATGACCCATGGCAACCACTACGGCGAACAGTATTACTCCTTTGTAAATGGACAATATACGACCCAAGGCGGTACGCACCTCCAGGCTTTTCGCGAATCTGTAGTCAAGGCGATTCGAAATTTTTACAATAAAAATTTTGATGCAAAAGATATTCGAGGAGCTATTCTCGGTGCGATCAGTGTGCGGATCGAAGAACCGGTCTTTGAGTCTCAGACCAAAACCAAACTTGGCTCCAATACGATTGCGCCCGGAGGTCCGACTATGAGGGCGTTTGTTCAAGATTTTGTAGTAGAACAACTGGATAATTTTCTTCATCGCAATGCTCCTGTGGCGGAAGCGATCCTCAAGCGCATCCAACAATCCGAAAGAGAACGCAAAGAGATAGCCGGCATCAAAAAACTAGCAAATCAACGTGCTAAAAAAGCCAACTTGCACAACAAGAAACTTCGGGATTGTCGCATTCATCTCAATGCAAAAAAACCTTCTTTAGAAAAAAGGGAAAGTAGCATGATCTTTATCACGGAGGGAGACTCTGCCAGCGGTTCTATAACTAAAGCAAGGGATGTCCAGACACAAGCTGTATTCAGCCTCAGGGGAAAACCATTGAATTGTTATGGTTTGACAAAAAAAATAGTCTACCAAAATGAAGAGTTTAACTTACTACAACACGCCCTCAACATCGAAGATGGGCTGGAAGGACTTCGTTACAATAAAGTAATAATCGCGACGGATGCGGATGTCGATGGCATGCATATCCGGTTATTGCTTCTGACATTTTTTCTGCACTTCTTCCCTGAATTAGTGGCAGAAGAACATCTCTTTATTCTACAAACTCCACTCTTTCGAGTTCGAGATAAAAATAAAACTTTCTATTGCTATAGCGAAGAAGAAAAACAAAAAGCCATCCAATCACTACGAGGGAAGGCCGAAATAACACGTTTTAAAGGTCTGGGTGAGATCTCACCAAAGGAGTTTGGACAGTTTATTGGTGAGGACATGCACATCCTACCGGTCACTATCGGAGATAAAACAAATATCGAACAATTAATGACCTATTATATGGGGAAGAACACACCCGATCGTCAACGATTTATTATTGACAATCTTCGGTTTGAAACCAATGAAGACTTGGACATAAAAAACGAAAAAGGCAAAACCCCTATTTTGTCAGCGGCCACCTGACAAAATAGCAGTCTAATACGTCATTTTCTTTCATATACTCCTATGGTATAATAATTGACAGTATTGTGTAGGGCTTGGTATGTCTTCTTTAAGCGGTTTACCTCAGCTCATTCTTCAAACAACAATACTCACATATGATAGATAGCAATTGGGACCCCATCGTAGATTTAGGTGAAATCGAACTCAAAACCGACCACCCTGACATTCCTGACCGTTTACCCTTAGTTGCACTGAGAAATACAGTTCTTCTACCGGAATCCATCATGCCAATTACCATTGGTCGAATCAAGTCCAAAATAGCCATTGAAAAAGCAGCAAAAACCTCTAATTGGATTGCTGTCGTCACCCAAAAAAATCAAGAGACAGAAGACCCGGGCCAAGAAGATCTCTATTCCATAGGAACCATCGCAAGAGTGCTCAAAACCCTTAAACTCCCCGACAGTAATCAAGCTGCCGTCATGCAAGGAGCACATCGCTTTAGACTACATAAAGTCGTCCAAGAGGATCCCTATCTCATCGGCAAAATAGAACTACTCCCCCCACTTTTGCCGGCAGAAAATCATAACGACTACGAGTTGCTAATGCGCGCCATAAGAGAAAAAACTCGCGAATATATCGAGCAATCGCCTAGAATACCCGGGCAAGCAATTCAAATCCTTGACTCCTTTGATGCCTTCCCTCAACTGTTAAACTTTATCATTACTGAGCTTATCTCTTCCATCGAAGTAAAGCAGGAACTTTTAGAGACGAATGACACAAAAACCTATGCCGATCGCATCTTAGCTATCCTTGAACAAGAACTCCAACTCCTTCGGATTAAGAATCAAATAGAGATGAAAACCAAGGGAGACATCGAAAAGCAACAACGGAATTACTTCCTGATGCAACAGATGAAGCAAATCCAACAAGAGTTAGGACAAAATCCACAAGATGAGGAACTCAAAAAACTTGTCGAAAAGTCAAAATCCAAAAAATGGCCAAAAGAGGTTCAGAACCACTTTACTAAAGAGCTCAATAAAGTGAAGCGAATGAACCCTCAGGTAGCAGAGTATTCCATCATGCTCAATTACCTCGAATTGCTTACGGACCTACCCTGGGAAGAGCATTCTAAAGATGATTTTGACCTCACTCGAGTTCGTAAAATATTGGACAAGGATCACTTTGGATTGACTAAGGTCAAAGATAGAATTATCGAACATCTAGCCGTATTAAAACTCAAGGGGGACATGAAAGCGCCCATTCTGTGTTTGGTCGGCCCTCCAGGTGTCGGAAAGACCTCTTTGGGTAGATCTATCGCTCGTGCTCTACAACGCAAATTCGTTCGTATGTCCTTAGGAGGACTCCATGACGAATCTGAAATTAGAGGTCATAGAAAAACCTATATCGGCGCTATGCCGGGACGTGTCATTCAAT
>JALSTN010000312.1 GCA_026983735.1 Saprospiraceae bacterium
AAGGTCTTGTGCTCTAACCGCTCTACGCTCTGTCCCATTTTGGTAGGGCAAAACAGACTACTAAGATCAATATTTTCTAAGAACCAAAATGATTGTTGGCTGCTATTTGACATGTTAGTTGATTTACTTTACTAGATTAATAAGGTCTATCTTCGACTTTTGTTTAGATTAAATCGTCTTAATGAGACATCTATTTGAACTCCAACCTGTAAAGTCTATTAAGAATATGCAGATTTTTATAATTTAGTTGCTTTGATTTTCTGTCTTTTTGAAACCAATTTGAATCCCATAAACTATATCTTGAGTCCTCCATATTACCCAGTATATCATCTATTCGCAATGTTACTTTAGTCTAAGTGGTAACGCAGCATTTCCCACCTCTTATCATATTGAAGATATGCATTTTCTTTCAGTCCATTTTGGCTAGCCTTCTGTTGTACAAATTTTTTATTAATATTTGCATCAATACCGGAATCTGGTTTGGGGTATCCCACCCAGATTATACCGTCTTTTTTAATTTTATATTTCAGTAATGGAAGTAGTTCCTCTACTTCAGATTTTCTAGTCAAAAAGGCAAAGGCAATCTCAGCACCATTGTCATCAAATCCTATAAATTCAACACCTTCCGGTAGTTCTCCGATCTTATATAAAAAGTTACCCGGAGCATTAATTACTAAATATCGTTTTGTGCTTTTGGTAATTCCGAGTTTGTTTCTCATTCTATATTATTTTAGTAAGTGAATATCTATTAGTTGAACCGCTCATTAGACAATAATAAGAGTAATCATCAGGTCAGGTAAAACTTATTTAGATACATTTTCGATTATTAGGGCGGAAGCCCCACCTCCTCCATTACAAAGTGTCGCCAGTCCGTATCTCGATCCCTTGTTTTTTAAAGTATGAGCAAGGGTGGCCACAATCCTAGCACCGGAAGCTCCTAAAGGATGTCCTAGGGAACATGCTCCCCCATGGACATTTACAACATCGTCTGCGATATTCATTTGTTTTAAAAAGGCCATGGTCACTACTGCGAATGCCTCATTAACTTCATAAAAGTCGACATCCTCTTTAGTAAGCCCGGCTCTTTTAAGAGCTAGGGAAGCTGCAGGAACAGGTGCTGTTGTGAACCTACCCGGTTCATGAGCGGCATCCGCGAAAGATACTAGGCGAGCTATAGGTTCTAATCCTAATTCCCTCATTTTACTTTCACTAATGAGTATGACGGCAGAAGCCCCGTCGTTAAGTGTAGAAGCATTGGCTGCGGTGACCGTTCCTTCTTTACTAAATGCAGGCCGTAGTTTTCTAACCTTATCAAATTTGACTCGTTTATATTCTTCATCTTCCATCACGAGTATGGGCTCCCCTCTTCGCTGTGGAATTTCTACAGGAATAATTTCTTCTTTGAATAAACCGGATTGGGTTGCTTTTTCAGAACGCCGATAAGACTGGATAGCAAAATCATCTTGTGCTTCTCGACTTATGTTTAATTCTTCCGCGGTCTCATCTGCAAATATACCCATGACTTGGTGACTATAAGCATCTTCCAGTCCATCGTTTACGATGACATCCACTAAGGTGCCATTGCCATATTTGTATCCCCATCTAGCTTTAGGAATAAGAAAGGGGGCATTGGACATACTCTCCATTCCACCTGCAACAACGATGTCATTGAACCCCAACATAATGCTTTGTGCTCCAAGCATTATGGATTTCATACCGGAGGCACATACTTTATTTACAGTTGTTGCCGGGACGGTATTGGGGATCTTAGCACCCAAGGCTGCTTGACGTGCAGGGGCTTGGCCTACTCCAGCAGTCAGGACGTTTCCCATAAATACTTCTTCGACCTGTTCTGCATCGACACCGGATTTATCGAGCGCTCCTCTAATAGCAATGCTTCCTAATTGGGGGGCAGATAAAGTGGATAAAGCTCCCCCAAAACTTCCTATAGGGGTTCGCACAGCGGCAAGAATATATACCTTATTCATGTTTACTTATTTGTTGATATGAAAAAACGAAGATAGTAACTTGTTCTAATAGTAACAGTACATAATAAAAAAAGATGCCTATAAAGACATCTTTTTTATATAATCAATTATTGCTTCTTGTAGGTTTTAATTACAACCGAGTTGTTTTCTTGACTGCGGATCATTATTGGGGAAACAAAGCCCTGAATATACTTGGTTTGGTTTAAATCTGACTAGATAGGGGTCGTACAATCCATTTTCAAGAAAATCTTGCAATTCATCCAATTCTTCCTTGGTTAGATTTAATGGAATGAATAATGGGGATAGTCTATCAGGAGTTACTTTAGCATTCTCAGAAATAGCGTTATTCTTATACTCCAATACTTCGCGAATCGTCTTCTTGCTTGCTCCATGGAAAAAATAAGGAGCATCTTTCAGGTTATACAATTGAGGTACCTTGAATTTGTAAAGGTCTTCATCTCGTTCAGTAAACCATCCTCTACCTAGATTCCTATCATCATCATTAGGTCCGGTACCTACCGCCAACGGATTTTCCCACATATCTTTTACTCCGATTGCATGAAAGTCCATCGAGTTAAATGCGGGAGACTTATGACATAAAAAGCATCTGGCCTTGCCAAAAAAGAGCATCGCGCCCTTCTTTTGATTCGCAGAAAGGGCCTCTTTGTCACCTCTTAACCACTTCTGAAAGGGTGCATGATAAGGCATTACTGTACGCAAGTAAGCCGTGATGGCCAATGATGCCGTTTGTAAAGTATATCGAACGCTCTCCGGAAATTCAGGAAATGCCTTATCAAACAAATCAACATAATCTCCTTCTCGACTAATGCTCTGAAGCAATGGTTTGTTAATCATGATTCTATGAAGTCGCAATCCTTCTATGTTTTGTGCTTCCGGACCTAGATACCCGAGTTTATTTACTTCTTCTACCCCTTTTTTCTCCCATAGGGATTCTGTCCCTTCATTGGCATTGCCTGCGCCAAATCTACCATTCCATAGCGAATTGGTGACATATGCCATTCCGATAAGTGAAAGTGGACGAGAACCTTGAACATCTGCTTCTTTAGCATCGTAATCCGGATTGAGTACTCGATCTTCTGCCCAGCCCATTCCTCCATCGGCAATACCCTGAGGAGTTCCGGGTCTAAATCCTTTTTCCGGATAGTGACAAGAAGCACAAGAATAAGTTGTCATTCCTTCTTGCTTTGCCGCTTGCATGCCTAGCCCCGGTTCAAAAAACAGTAAATTTCCTAGTCGTACCTTATATGCGTTTAGGGGATTTTTGGGATCTGTGGGAATATGAGCGTAATCATCTTCTTTCGGGACAGTAAATGTCGTAAGGTTGCCCCCTACTTCTATGATTCGGTTAGTGAGGTTTTCATCTAGCACCGTGGATTCATCCACCTGTTCCGTTGAACAACTACTCATGAGCGTCATTACAACGGCCACTCCAAGCAATTTGAGTATGGTTCTTTTCATCATGGGATTATTTTGTATAAAAACAACGGCAAAAATAACACCAATTTTGATATTAGAGGTAGTAATTGTGTATAAAATTTCTATTAATACGTAATTTTTTTATCTTTTCATATACCTAAACTAATGTATAGAGTATTAATATTAAATACATTATGAAAAAATATAATGTGTATGAGTTCCGGACGAGCTATTTTTCTCCTAATTTCATATAAAAGTGAAGAAAATTTTTTAAATAAACATCACCTCTAATATGTAACTTTATACTTTTTAATCTTTTGATGTCTCTTGTTTGTTTTTCTCAATGGCGTGGGGATCGTACTTTACATTCATGGTTAACCATACAGATCTGCCTAAGCGATAAAAGTAAACAAAAAACAGTGCAGCAAATAATACAACCAATGCCAATGCCATATCCACGTCTATTTTCATAACATAAATCAGGAAAAAAGCTGCAATTACAAAACTGAATGCTGTTATGATATAGGATAAAAACATAGCGCCAAAATAAAATCCTGGCTCAGGGTGATAGTTGAGTCCGCATTTTTCGCAACGGTCTTGCATATTAAATGCATTCTTAATGCTCAATGGTTGTACAAACATGTGCCCCTCCCTACATCTCGGACATTTAAATCCAAAGATCGGTGCTAAAATAGTTCGTTTCATTTCTATTGCTGATTAATAAAGTGTTATTGGAGATTTCTTTTGATTGCCCAATGATTGTACTATTTGAAATTATTAAGCAAATGTAGGAAGCTTTCTAGTATGAAATGGTGACTCGGATTACAAAATAGCCACTTTGCTCAACTATCTAAGCGCTATATACTCCTAAAAAGTAAGATAAGACTTTAGATTACGCCTTCTGGTAAAAGTTTAGAGATAAGCATGCTATTTATCCTCCTGTATTGATTTTAATAAACCACTCATTGCCGTTTTCCTTTGAATATAGGTGGATAGTTCTTCGAGGGGTAGGCGTACTTGCTCCAACGTGTCTCTATCTCGTATCGTTGCGGTATTATCCTCCAATGTGTCAAAATCAATCGTGATGCAAAACGGGGTGCCGATCGCATCTTGTCTCCGGTAACGTCTACCTATAGCATCTTTTTCATCATATTGACATTGGGTAACCAACTTCAGGTCGTCAAACAGTGCTTTTGCTTTCGTCGTAAGTTCCGGCTTGTTTTTAAGTAAGGGAAGTACGGCACATTTGACTGGAGCCAAGGCAGCCGGAATTTTCATTACCAATCTTTCGCTATCTTTTCCATCCGCATTGGGAACGATTTCTTCCGTATATGCATTTGTAAGTACGGATAAAAACATACGATCCAATCCAATCGATGTTTCTACTACATAGGGGGTGTAATTTTCCTTTGTCTCTTGATCAAAGTATTGAAGCTTTTTCCCACTTAGAGATTGGTGTTGCTTTAGGTCGTAATCCGTTCGGGAGTGAATGCCTTCCAACTCTTTAAATCCAAATGGAAATTCAAATTCGATGTCTACCGCTGCATTGGCATAATGGGCTAGATTATCGTGATCGTGGTATCGCAATTTGTGCTCAGGAGTGCCCAAGGCCTTGTGCCATTCTAAGCGGGTAGCTTTCCAATATTCAAACCACTTCATCTCTTCTCCGGGTTTGACAAAGTATTGCATTTCCATCTGTTCAAACTCCCGCATTCGAAAGATAAACTGACGGGCTACTATCTCATTTCTGAAGGCTTTTCCTGTTTGGGCGATTCCAAAAGGGAGTTTTTGACGGGTTGATTTGAGCACATTGAGAAAATTGACAAAGATGCCCTGAGCTGTTTCAGGTCGGAGATATAACTTGCCATCCTCTCCTGCTATATTGCCCAGCTGGGTTGAAAACATAAGGTTAAACTGTCGCACTTCCGTCCAATTGCGACTTCCACTCACAGGATCTGCTATGTCGAGTTCCAAGATGAATTGACGTAGGCCTTCCCAATTCTGATCTGTCATCAATTGCCCGAGCCGTTCTCGCAAATCGGCGATCTGTTCTTTATATTTGAGAACGCGGGGAGATTCCTTTAAGAATTTGTCTATATCAAATTGGTCGCCAAATCGTTTGATACCCTTTTTGACCTCTTTTTGAATTTTACCTTCGATCTTGGCGATGTAGTCTTCTACTAAAACATCTGCTCGGTATCTCTTCTTCGAATCTTTATTGTCGATCAATGGATCATTGAAGGCATCTACATGTCCGGACGCTTTCCAGGTCTTGGGATGCATAAATATCGCAGCATCTATTCCTACGATATTCTCATGCATTTGGACCATGGATTTCCACCAGTATTCCCGGATATTGTTTTTTAATAGAACCCCATTAGGTCCGTAATCATAGGTCGCTGCCAAACCATCGTATATCTCTGAAGAGGGAAATATAAATCCATATTCCTTCGTGTGCGCCACTATTTTTTTGAACATTGTGCCTTTACCATTTCATACTTAAAAAAATAAAATCGCACAAAGGTACGGCAATCAAAAGACAATGGAAAACAATTCTTTTTTCTACCCCTAATGGCGGGCTTTATGCATAGCCTAAAGGTCCCGAGTACGATAAAATGAAAAA
>JALSTN010000313.1 GCA_026983735.1 Saprospiraceae bacterium
GCTTGGGTGTGGCATTCATTGCTACAAAGATATCGTCCCGAAGGGACTGGTCATTTGTTAATTAAAAAGGGAGCGCCCCATTGAGGCTGGCTTATAGCTCCGGAGGAGCTAAACCTTTGTAGCAATAATATTGCATAGTGTAATTTAGCTCCGTAGGAGCGGCACATTTATTCATTCCATTCAAATAGATATTTCTCATTGTATTCTATTTCAAATTTTTTCAAAAAATCAATATATTCTTCTCTAAATGTTGTCTTCTTGTGTTGTTGCGGTTGATTCAAAATATATTTTACAACTGCATCAATTTGTGATTTGGAATATGTAAATGCTCCAAACCCTTCTTGCCAACTAAATTTTCCTATAATCCAACTCTTTTCATTTATCCATTTTGATGAATTGGCTTTGATATCTCTTGCCATATCTGATATAGAAATACTCGGGTGCAACCCTATCAATATATGTGTGTGGTCAGGATTACAATAAATGGCTATGGGTTTTGATTTTTTATTGGAAACAATCCCACAAATGTATTTCTCAACTTGCTCACGTATTTTTTCTGATATTAAATTTTGTCTGCCTTGTACGGCAAAAATTATCTGTACGTATATTTGTGTGTAGGTGTTTGCCATTATAGTTTTGGTTGCGCTCCTATGGAGCTGGGGTTGATTATGTTATTCTTTACTACAAAGATTTCGTCCCGAAGGGACTGGGTCATTCTTGATTTTATTGTTAGTTTCATTGCTACATATCTCAGTAATAGAATTGTTGCATCTGGTTTTGGGAATGCCTCTCGTATACGTGTTGTTCATTTATAGTCTCTGTTTAAGCGATCTATCCAATTGATGATTTAATGCATTGACAGAACGCTATAAATGTATTTTAAATACATAAAATAAAGACTCAAGGCCAAAGATACTAAAACCCACTATATTTGACCTGTGCCTCTATTCCTCATATCCTTCTTCTATTGCAGCTCCGTAGGAGCTAAACCTTTGTAGCTATAGTATTGCAGGGTGCAGTTGAGCTCCGTAGGAGCGACACATCTCATCTCGCTTTTGTATTTTTAGATTTTGTCCGCGCTGTACGGCAATGATTATCTGAACGTATTTTTGCAGGGCGTTGACAGCATAGGTTGGGTTGCGCTCCTACGGAGCTCGGCTTGGGGGTGGCATTCTTTGCTACAAAGATATCGTCCCTATGGGACTAGGCTTTTGTCAATTAAAAAGGGAGCGCCCAGATGAGGCTGGCTTATAGCTCCGGAGGAGCTAAACCTTTGTAGCAATAATATTGCATGGTGCAGTTGAGCTCCGTAGGAGCGGCACATCTCATCTCGCTTGGGTATTTTTTGATTTTGTTTGCGCTGTACGGCAATGATTATCTGAACGTATTTTTGCAGGGCGTTGACAGCATAGGTTGGGTTGCGCTCCTACGGAGCTCGGCTTGGGTGTGGCATTCTTTGCTACAAAGATTTCGTCCCGAAGGGACTGGGCTTTTGTCAGGCACAAAGGGATCGCCCCAATGAGGCTGGCTTATAGCTCCGGACATGTAAAACATTGGAAAAGGCAATAATTCACGAAAACGGCTTCCAGGCTTGCTTGCAGCTCCGTAGGAGCTAAACCTTTGTAGCTATAGTATTGCAGGATGCAGTTGAGCTCCGTAGGAGCGGCACATCTCATCTCGCTTGCGTATTTTTTGATTTTGTTTGCCCTGTACGGCAATGACCGTCTGAACGTATTTTTGGAGGGGGTTGACAGTTTGGTTTCGCTCCTACGGAGCTCCGCTTGGGTATGGCATTCTTTGTTACAAAGATTTCGTCCCTATGGGACTAGGCTTTTGTCAATTAAAAAGGGAGCGCCCAGATGAGGCTGGTTTATAGCTCCATAGGAGCTAAACCTTTGTAGCAATAATATTCAATAGTGTAATTTAGCTCCGTAGGAGCGGCACATCTCATCTCGCTTGCGTATTTTTTGATTTTGTTTGCCCTGTACGGCAATGACCATCTGTACGTATTTTTGCAGGGGGTTGACAGTTTGGTTTCGCTCCTACGGAGCTCGGCTTGGGTATGGCATTCTTTGCTACAAAGATTTCGTCCCGAAGGGACTAGGCTTTTTGTCTTTCTGCTGTCGGTTACAAAGGGATCGCCCCTTTGGGGCTTGGTTGCAGCTCCGGAGGAGCTAAACCTTTGTAGCAATAATATTCAATAGTGTAATTTAGCTCCGTAGGAGCGGCACATCTCATCTCGCTTGCGTATTTTTTGATTTTGTTTGCCCTGTACGGCAATGACCATCTGTACGTATTTTTGCAGGGGGTTGACAGTTTGGTTTCGCTCCTACGGAGCTCGGCTTGGGTATGGCATTCTTTGCTACAAAGATTTCGTCCCTACGGGACTGGTCATTTGTTAATTAAAAAGGGATCGCCCCGATGGGGCTGGCTCGTAGCTCCGGACATGTAAAACATTGCAAAAGGCAATAATATGCGAAAATTGATTCTTGATTTGATTGCAGCTCCGTAGGAGCTAAACCTTTGTAGCTATAATATTGCAGGATGCAGTTGAGCTCCGTAGGAGCGGCACATTCTACAGATTTATGTTAAAGTTTATTCATTTTATACCTTAAATCATTCCCAATGCATTTATTTGCAGGGAGGAGAAGGTTTTTTTAGCTTCTTCCTCCATCCTCTTCCTTCTTCATGGAATATATGTAAAATGGGGAGACGGGCTTAAATAATCTCTTAACCCAGCACTTTATTTTTAAACTAATTATTCGAATATTGCATCCTAAACTATTATAATCATGAAAACGCAAAATTCTATTTTATCTCGTGGCCCTATTCTTCATTTATTGGTTTTGACCTTCTTGTGGAGTTTGGTATTCATGCTGGACAGTTGTTGTTTAACCAGTTGTGACCAATGTCCATCTTTATTAGTAGCTCCAGCTTCGGTAATCCCCTACCAGACAACATATCATCTCGGAGACACCCTCACTTTTGATGTGCGATTCTACAAAGAATTAATGGATGAAAACTCCGGGGAGGTATTCGATGTCAGCAGTTTAAGCATACCGGTCGATTTATACATATACTACATAGGTGGAGATAGTGCTATTGCAGCGGAGAAGGATTACATTGAGTTCTTGAAGGTAGATAGCCGACCTAACATATCAATAGACACGACGAGTTGGTCGGACATTTGTCAGTTTGAAAACGATACATTTTTTACAAGCATCCGGTTTGTTCTGAAGCGCAAAGGGATGTTTTTACTTAGAGGAGGACCAGATGGAGGGGGGCTCATTAATGAAAATCCCTTCGGTTGTAGATTAGAAAGTGCCCCGATAGAACCACGTTTGAATTCTGGTCGGGATAATAACATCCATCTTCTAGAGCAATCTCCCGATACGCTCCTAGTTCCTAGGATTCTTCAGGATATAGAGCGTAGATTTTACAGAAGAGGGTCCTTTGCTTATAAGGTCGAGTGAGATACTTCTATAGATAATAATATCTAGTGTCGGAAATTCATGTTCATTTCATATCTTTAAAAATTTCTAATAAATTGAAAATAAATGTATTACAAATTTTCTGCAGCTATGTAACCGCTCCGCTCTCACATGAATTTTTTCATAGTGTCTGACCATAAAGTGCTTAATAGATGAAAGTAGTAGATTTTTGATGAGATTTTTATCTTTTTTTAGATCAGTGATGCCTGAGTATCATTGATTTTAAAAAAGTGAAAATATCGCAAAAAGATACGCTTTCAGCATGAATGATTTTATGGACAGATACTATCGTCATACTTCTGTGTGAAATGTATGATTAATAAAATTCATGTTCATTTCATACGAACAAAATTGCGAATTACTCCGGTAAAAATCGAGTCTGCACCCAGTCCGGCACCAGCACTGATTGCGCCGCATGACAAGGTTAATCCCCCGTTTTTTCTGCGGATAAATACCATATCACCGCCCCTTTGACCTCGGGCCAGGATTTGCGTTTCGGGAGGAGATCCGGGGCCGACAACATCCATTTCATCTCCACATATACCTCTGTGGTCAATGCCTTCCTTACCAAATGTCATCCCTTTATAAACCGACATTCCCTTGAATAATGGATGTGAGATCCTTACTACCCTATAGGGACCGTATGTGCCATAACCCTTGGCGGTAAACGCTACTCCCAATACCCTTGCTTCACTGGTATGGGGGTTGCACCATTTTCCACCCGGTATATCTGATCCTTCAAAATAGTTGCCATCTTTTCTACATTCTATACGCGTGTAGTCTCTGTCCCAGCGGATCTTCCAATACATCTGATTACCGCCAAGAGACAAGAGTTTCTTGTACTGAGCAAAAGAATCCAATGTATGGAACATCCCCGTTGAGAAATACTCACAATGCGCGAAAAGAACCGCAAGTTCTACCTCTTCCAACTCCTCCGGATGTGCTTCCAGCCAATAATCGGGCAGCAGCGTCGCCCCAAAGTTCGAATTAAACCATTGATATACATGTAATAGGCTATAGAGATTGCCCTCTTCAAATACGTTCCCAAATGAAATGGAGTTCAGCGGTCGCTCAGTAGACACAAAATATACATCTGATCGATCTATTCCATTTTTATATAGAGACTTGCCACCGAAAGAATTATAGGCGTACCAAGTAGTGTATGGCACAAGAATGGCCACCGGCGCTGGGGCAGTATCTCTTATAATCAGTGGAAGATCATACGTCACGCTCCGCTTTCCATTGAGTCTAATCCGGTAAATACCCGGCTTTAGCCCATCGCATGGCAATAAAAATATCGAATCTCCGCCCACCCGGTAGCGTCTTATAGGCATTGCCCGATCAGGTAGCTGCAATTGATAAAGGTCTAAGGAGACACAGGGAATACCGCCGAGGAGAATCAACTTGGCTGTATCCATAGGGGTACAGAACATATGAGCAATATAACCGGAGAGTGCCGGGGGATTCATCTCAGGCACTTTTTGAAAGCGTACCGTAGCAAATTGCAAGGATTGCCGCATTTGGTGCAATCTCTCATTGATCTCAGCACTTGATAGTCGATTGGCAAGACGCTCTAAAGCTGAAAGTACCGTTTGTAAGGCCAGACCCGATCGGGTTAATAATCCCTTCGCTTCATCAGATGCGATATACTTCGACATAGAATCTATCGGCAACGGACTGTAGTGGAGCAAATGATAGTGCTGAAGCACAGAATATAAGAACGGCAAGAGTACCTCCTCCGGCAAGTCGGGGCGTGCTCCATGTCGATATCGTTTGATTCGGAGCCGATGAACATGACAGGGCTTTCCCGTAGGGTTGAAGGTGTAAAATCGGATTTGAGTATGATCGATACCGGCAGGGACTTCCACATACAATCGAATTTGCTCCCATCCATCCGCTGTCCGCTTCCCCCAGCCGGACTGAACAAAATGACCGGCCCATCTTCCATCCGCTACAAGCGTAACCAATGGATGGTGTTCCCACCTTCTCACCGTAGCTTCAAATACATCCCCCCCTCTGACATCCAGAAAGTCAATCACTAATCCATACTTAGAGGAACTGTCAAGCACAATGCAATATTCCCCCTTCTCACCCCATGCACTATCAACCTTTCCCAAGTCAATCTCCACACTGTCACTACTGTAATCTGCGGAATCATTAGGGTCTATTATGAAATGGTCGGCCTTCGTATCCGGACTACATCCGATGAATAGTGAGAACAGAAAAAGAATCGAAAGACGCTTTAAAAGGAATCCCATAATAAAATTAATGGACTAAAAAAGAAAGTAAAGATACTACATTCTAATTTAGTCCATCTATACTAAAAACTTATTTTCCGAGTTTCAAATGAATGGTAAATCCTATATCATCAGATATCAGATAGTCAACGGGAACACCTGGTGTCCCCTTGCGGTGATAGCTTAATCCCCAGTTGTTTCGGTCAACCGTAAATGGTTCTGAATCGACAACAATGGAATTATCCGTTATCAGAACGTTGGCAGGAAAGGAGATGCTCTTGGTTACCCCTTTAATGGTGAGATTTCCGGTTACTTTAGCATTGTACTCCCCGGACATGGGGTCCATAGCCGTCAATTCAAAAAGAGCCGTAGGATAATTAGCAACATCGAAAAAATCCTCGGACTTTAGATGCGCTGTAAGTTTGGGTGCTTGCTCAGACCCCTCCTCAAAACTCTCCACGGTCAAGGTATTGAGATTAATAGCAGCTTTGGCATTTACAAGTTTACCTTGATCCACTTTGGCCTTTGCACCACTGATTTGTACTTTTCCATATCGCTTAGAGACTCCACCAAGATGAGAAGCTCTCCATTCGACATAACTGTCGGGAAGCAGGTTAGTATAGAGCACTGTGGAAGTGGATGTATTCTCTTCCACTTTCTGAGCCTCTTTTGTCTCGGCTTCCTTGCCCATATCTCCACAAGAGGTTAAAAATAAGCCTAACAAGGACAATACAACAATAAATTTTTTCATAAATAAAGTGTTTTAAAAAAGTTATTGAATTCAAGACATACTAATGCAAAAACCATGAAATTTGTTCAACTAATTGATTGATAAGTTTCTAAGCGACTAACCATCTATATAGGCATGCCTAATCTATGACAGTTTGAGAAGGTATATTTTGTATGAAATGGCTGGTTTTTGAAGTTTTTTCATACCTTTGTCAATAGTTTATTGTTATTGGACACCTTTGACTTAATTTTTATTTAATGAACACCTAAAGCTTCCGACGTTCTACGTCCGGAAGAGTTATAATTACTCTCGAAGTCTACTAATAAAACTTATGCGATGATTAAGTATTTAAGAATACCGGTGTACTTATTGGCTGTATTGTTAGGAGGGATACTACTTTATCTATCAGGAAGCTATATTTTGAGTCGATGGCACACCCACCCGAAGCAGGAGTGTATGAGAGAAGAAGCGCATATCTTCACCCGTGCCAATGGCGGGGTGCATATCGAAATTATCATTCCCTTTGAATATTTGGGGGACTCACTTCGAAGTGGGTTAAAATTGGATACTACACGGAGATTTACCGCTTTCAGTTGGGGAGAAAAAGCGTTTTACACCCAAGCAAAGACCTGGGATAACCTCTCCGTCAAAGGTGCCCTTTCCGCATTGTTCCTTCCCACAAAGGCCTTAATGCGAGTTCGAAGTTTTAAACAGGAGGAAGAGGATTGGGTACGAGTAGGAATTTGCAGTGTTCAACTCGAGCGATTATCCTCTTTTTTACTCCATCAGTTCAAGACAGACACACAAGGAAAAAAACAAAGATACAGGGGCTTTCATTATGCACCAGGAGATTATTTTTACTATACCAGAGGACGTTATAGCCTCTTCTACACCTGCAATACCTGGGTCAATGAGGCCTTTAAAAAGGCAGGCATTCCCACCGCACTTTGGACTCCATTTGCTTCAGGGATACAGCGCCACTTAAAACGCCCTCCTACAAATACCCGTCCTCTACCACGGACCTAAAAACCGATTTGAAACGCCTCCTTTATGAAGATACATTGTCTAAAGTATACTTGAAGAGGATAAGCTGGCGAATCATTCTTAGACTGTGCATTCCATAATTACAAAGCATTCATCCACTCCCAATTCCTGAAAATTATCAATAAAATAAGCATTTCATCCTTCGTCCCGAATATTTATTTTCTACTTGCTTCAAGTATAGGGAAGTCTAGACCTTCCTAATAATACTAAGTAGGAGAAATAGCGCATCTAGAAACCTCTAAAAGGTAAAACACTTGCACTATGGCGATTAAATCTGTAAATAGTCGTAACATATGAGGTGAAATTGCAGTTAGGGGGGGAAGGATTTTAAGGTTTTCCGTGTTCTAATATGTAATTTGAATTCTGGACCACTAATATTTTTGACGCTCAAAAAGCTATTCTTTTACAACAAGTATTCTATACCTGTGTACTTAGTCTTCGTCCTTATAGGTTTAGACGGTTTTTTATTTCATACTCCATATCAAATATTAGACAAACCAGGGGTAGTTTTTCTGTTCGTACTCGGAATATTTCAATATTGAAACACCGACTCCAAGGAAGAAAGAGAAAAGCGAATCAAGTTTTCCTTAAAAGTAATCGGAGCATTCTCTATTGTTGTGGCTGTAGTAGCTTGGATAGTATACTTTTTTGATCGATGAAGCCCATCGAGATGCCTGAGAGCAGATAGGGCAATAAGGTATGCACCATGCGCTTTGACCGTTCACTCGGACCAAATACCTTACTTTTGCCCTTGAAATGCAAATAAAAACAACAAGGTCTAAATTAACTTTATCTCCACGAACGATAACTTGGCTTAAGGTCGTAGGGGTCTTTGGCTTCGGACTTGCCTTGTATCTACAGATACAGGGATGGCCAAAGGGGCCGGAGCTTCAGTGGAATTTGCACAAATTAGGGGAAGCACTATCCGGGTGGGATGGGCTAATCGCCTTGTTATTGGTGTTCCTAAACATCGGGATGGAAGCGTCCAAATGGTGGGTTTTGCTCAGGGATCGGCATCCCATATCCTTTCGTCAAGCCTTCGAAAACATTATCACGGGTTGGACTCTCGGGATATTTACACCTCAACGCATCGGTGAATATGCCGGGAGATTGATCGGCTTTGATCAAACGCAGAGACCACTTGCCGTGTACTACACCTTTGTCTCTTCGATCGCTCAGAACTTTTCCCATCTAATCGGGGTTATCCCTTTCCTTATCTGGGGAATTGTTGATTCTCCTCCGCCTATACCTGGCATAGGCGGAGTCGGCATACTCCTACTTGGATGTGGGATTGTTTTTTATCTGTATTTTCACATAGATGACCTTGTCGGTTATTTGCATCGTCGGTTGGGTGCCATTTCATACCTAAAAAATATCCTACCCTCGACCTATTTCCCCATATCTTCGGAGACATTGGGTGCAGTCCTCTTTCTATCTTTGATAAGATACGGGGCTTATCTGAGTCTGTTTGTACATCTATTGCATTTGCTGGTTCCAGAGATTGCAGTGGTAGACTTATACCTGTATCTTCCGATTGTCTTTTTACTCCAATCGAGTATACCGCTCCCCCCTGCCATCGCTTTTCTTGCGCGAATAGAATTTGCGGTCCTCGCACTCCGGGGACTTTCGATTGCACCCGGAGTTATAGCTGTCGCGGGGCTGGTGCTCTGGGTACTAAATCTTCTACTGCCTTCGTTACTGGGTATAGGGCTCCTCCTCCGGTATAAACCGAAGATAGGTGCTAACAAAATCAATTAATCTTATGATGAGCCTGCTTAGAAATATAATTCTCATAGGGATTGTCACCACGTGGTGGGGAAGTGAGGCTGCTTTTGGACAAGCCTTTCCGGCCCGAAAATCAGAAGGAGATATAACATGTGCCACTAAAAATACAAGTTTCAAGGGAGGGGAACATGTGGAATTCAAGGTGTACTACAATTGGGGGTTCGTCTGGCTGTCTGCGGGCAAGGTAGAATTTGATGTTATGGAGACGGAGGATGCTTATAAAATCGTAGCAACCGGCCGTTCTTATCCTTCCTATGAATGGTTCTTTAAAGTGCGGGATTACTATGAGACGATCATTGATAAAGAGACGATGTTACCTCGGTCCTTTAAGAGGAAAATTAACGAAGGCGATTATCATGTAGAGGAAACCATCATCTATGATCAAATGGGCTATCAGGTGCACTCTACATTTATCAATAGTAACGGAAACCAAAAATCCCAAATCTTCGATGTGGATGGTTGTGTACAGGACATTCTTTCGACGATATATCGATTGCGCAATGTCGATGTCGGGGTATTACAAAGGGAGAGAGTCATTCCCTTTCGTATATTTCTAGAAGATGGATCTTATCCACTCAATATCTTTTATCGTGGAGAGGAGACGCGCGATCTCTACGACCTGGGAAGATACAAAGCCCTTCGCATCACTCCCCAACTTCTATCCGGCAATGTGTTTAAAGAAGGGGATGAGATGTTTGTAAGTGTGACAGACGACCTCAATCGCCTCCCCATCTACATCGAGTCCCCGGTCTCTGTTGGCTCCGTCAAAGTTTATCTGACGGCCTATCGCAATTTGCGGTATCCGTTGGATTCCAAAACGGATTGACCCTATTGCCTTATAACAATAGAGCACATGAAACAAGAAATCACATCGCTACTACGCAGAGGATATGCCACCATTTCATACCTCGACAACATCCAATCCATTTGTACACCCGTCGTATTGACGGATGGACATATGCTTGCTAAGAAGGCATTATGCACGAACTGTCCCACTCCTCCCCAATACCACAGGTAGTTCCTAAGATTATCCTTCTTGACTGGCTTGATATTCTGAGATACGTTTATTCTGAAGGTCGTGAGGCAAGGGAGAATACTCGGCAAACTTCCGCGTAAACTTGGCGCGCCCTTGAGAGATAGATTTAAGCGTCGAAGCGTATTGGTACATCTCCGCAAGTGGGACCTTCGCCATAATCCGCTGATAATGCCCATCGCTTTCGATACCGGTAATCATCGCCCTACGCGTCTGGAGATCGCTCATTATATCTCCCATATATTCCTCCGGGCACAAGATAGCCACATCGTAAATGGGTTCGAGGAGTTGGGGTTTTGCTTGTTTGAAGATATCCTTAAAAACCATAGAACTCGCCAACATAAAAGCCATATCGTTAGAATCCACGGGATGCATCTTTCCATCGTAAATCGATACGCGCACATCTCTACAACGTGACCCCGTAAGTGGACCTTCTTCCATTTTTTGCATGACCCCTTTTTTGATAGCGCTTGAGAATTTGGAATCGATAGAGCCTCCGACAATACACCAGTAATAACTCAACTTCCCCCCCCAAGGCAATTCATCTTCTTCCGTATTTCTAACGGTCAATCCGGATGGATTTGCCATCCCTTCATAATAGGGCTCGATCCGCATATGGACTTCTGCAAATTGCCCTGCACCACCGGTTTGTTTTTTATGGCGATATGAGCCATTGGCTTCTGCTGTTACGGTCTCCATATACATGATTTTAGGCCGATCAAACTCCATACTAATACCGTGCACTTTCTCAATACGGTACTTTGTGATATCGAGATGGAGCTGTCCCTGTCCATGCACGAGAACCTGCTTTAGGGCAGCATTCTGTTCGATGATAAGGGTGGGGTCTTCTTCTGCCAGTATGAAAAGGGCTTTCATGAGTTTCTCCATCTCATTCTTTCCGGGGGGAACGAGTGCCACCCGGATAAGGGGTTCCGGAAACTCAATCGGTGCTATCCTGATATCTGCCCCTTTCGGGCATAAAGTATCGTTGGTATGGGTATCTTTTAGCTTGACTGTGACCCCTAGATCACCGGCATTGAGTTCTTCGACTTGGGTACGGATTTTGCCTTCAGCGACAAATATCTGGTTAATCCGTTCGGTAGTGCGATTGGCCGGATTCACCAATTCTGTTCCCGAATGAACACTACCCGAATAAACTTTAAAATAGGAGACTTTACCCACTTGAGGCTCCGTCATCGTCTTGTAGATAAAGAGGACACAAGGACCGTTCGAATCGATCGCTAGGGTTTCACCATCGGCGAGGGATACAGGGGGGCGATCCGCCGGAGAAGGGGCGATATCATTAATAAATCCCATGACTCTACCGGTACCCATATTATATTTGGAAGAGGCGCAGAATACCGGAAAAAAGTCATGCTGAACCAATGCAATACGCAGGCCCATGGCCAATTCGTCTTCGCTTAAATTACCTTCATCAAAGAATTTTTCCATCAACCCCTCATCATTTTCAGCGGCCACTTCGACTAGGGCATTGTGCATCTCCTGTGCGCGTTGTATTTCAGCTTCCGGGATGGGTTCTTTCGCAGGTTTCCCTCCCCCTTCCGGAAAGACATACATCACCATACGGAGTGCATCGATGATTTTATTGAATCCGGGGCCGGAGTTCAAGGGGTATTGGACGGGGATAACTTTAGAGCCAAAGCGATTCATCGCCTGATCGAGCGCTTTGTCGAAATCCGCTTTTTCGTGGTCCATTTGATTAATCACGATGAGGGTAGGAGTTTGATATTTTTCGGTGTGCTCCCATAAAATTTCGGTACCTACCTCAACTCCATTTTGAGCATTGAGTACCATAATGCTAGTATCTGCAACTCGAAGAGAGGGGACGACTTCACCGACAAAATCATTGGAGCCGGGGGTATCGATTAGGTTAATTTTAGAATCCTTCCACATGACATGGGTCAACGTCGTAAAGATAGAATTGCCTTTTTCCTTTTCTACATTGGTATAATCGGAGATCGTATTTCCAGCCTCGACGGAGCCGATTCGAGAAATGGCCTTTGCTTCGTATAGCATGCATTCCAACAAGGAAGTTTTTCCACTGCCGGAATGCCCGAGTAATACTGCGTTTCTAATGTTTTTAGTTGGTACATTCATGATGGATAGGTTTTAAGTTTTATGAAATAGTACCCGATAGGCGGATACTTGATTGAATTCAGTTCAAACCACGACAAAGCGCTCCAAAAGAGCACGTAAAATAGAGTATTTTTTTAAATTAAAATGAGATATAGCGTATTATTTCTTAGTATGAAATGGTTGACAAAGGGAACGATTAAATAATTCGTTCATGGAACACATTTTAAATATTAAATTAAAATATTATGCCAATCGAGTAACTCGCAAAGTCCTTCAAGGTATTCCCAAAAACCTAGGTCAGGTCATCAGAAAGAGGTCAGCAAAGCATTGGAAGTTGACCCGGAAGAACATTAATTCATATAAATAAAATATTTAATGTATAATTTTCGTATTTTTGCGGATGGAATAATCAAAATCTGTAATAAATGTATGCATACATCAAAGGAGAGTTAACCATCAAGAGTCCTACCTACGTGGTATTGGAGACCGGGGGAATAGGTTACAGACTGCACATCACGCTGCATACATATTCGAGCATTGAACATCAAGAACGGGCGAGATTATGGGTGTATCAACATGTCAAGGAGGACAGTCTCACCCTATTTGGTTTTCATACGGAAGAAGAGCGGGACATGTTTGTGTTATTGATATCCGTATCCGGCATAGGGCCCAATACCGGGCGCTTAGTTCTCTCTTCGATGACGACGGAAGAAGTCAGGGATGCATTAGTCAATGAAGATGTAGCGGCTTTTAGGCGAATCAAAGGGGTGGGTCCGAAAACAGCACAGCGCATCATCATTGACTTGCGGGACAAAGTTCTAAAAATGGACAAAAATGCGTTAACATCCACCCCCATCGGCAATACTGCGGCACAAGAAGCGTTATCAGCATTGACAGCACTGGGCTTCAAACGTCCTCAAATACAAAAGGCATTGACGCTTGTTCGAAAGTCCCATCCCGAACTAGATAAAACAGAGGACCTGATTCGGTTTGCATTAAAAAAACTATCATAATCATTTGACAATACAATGTTATTTAGACGCATAGCGTTATGGTTATTTATACCTATATGGTATTCTACTATATGATACGAACATGAATTTTATTAATGATAAATTCACATAGAACGATAATTAATAAAATTCATGTGAGAGCGAAGCGGTTACATAGCTGCATAAAATTTATAATTCATTTATTATCTATATATTATAAATTTTTAACGATTTGAAATTGAAGATAAATTTGGATAAGCATATGAAGGTTGGAGGGAAGCTTTTCACGCCCGGTTATATACCTGTTTTACGGATTGTATTTATCCTTGTCGGAGCGGCATTGGTCGTCCCGGCATCAGCTGCTAACGATATAGGTGGGGCCGGCGGGGTTCGAATAGAGGACAACCCCTATTCGGCTGCCTATGTTATTTCGAATCCTGCGGTGGATACGGTTCCCGTAAAGGATCGCACAGGGGATTTTCTGACGGACAAAAAGGCCAATCCTTTTGAGTTGAAGGACCCTACTGTCGTCACTAAAGAGGTAAAATACGATCCCGAGACAGGGATGTACATCCTAAGGGAAAAAATCGGGGATTTGGAGATGAGACCACCGACCTATATGACCTTTGATGAGTATATGCGATGGAAAGCTGAAGAGGATGATAAGGCGTATTATGGCGCACTAGCAGGTACGGGGGGAAAATCCGCTCAATTGCAGTTAAAAAAAGATCCCTTTGAAAAATTTAAAGTAAATAAGACCTTAGTGGACAAGCTCTTCGGCAGTAACAACATGGAGATCAAACCACAGGGAAATGTAGACCTCAACTTCAAACTCTTCTTTGAGCACAATGAAAATCCGCTGATTTCCCCGCGATTTCAAAACAGGTATACCCCGGATTTCACCCAAGATATCCAGCTTGGGGTAACGGGGAAAATTGGAGACAAAATCGATTTGAATGCCAATTTTAACACCAGTGGAACGACGTTCAATTTTGATGACATCTTAAAATTGAAATACAATGGGGGAGACCAATTTTCAGAAGACGACATCATTCAAAACATAGAAGCGGGAAATGTATCCATGCCTTTGAAGGGGAGTTTGATTCGGGGAGGACAGAGTCTTTTTGGTGTAAAAACCGAATTGAAATTCGGGCATTTGCACTTGACCGCACTCGCTTCACAGAAAAAATCCAAGCAGAAGAGCATTAGCTTGAAGTCCGGCGCTCAGATCCAACAATTTGAGGTTCGACCGGATGAATACGACGAGAACAGACATTTTTTCATGTCCTACTATCACCGCAATTCCTATGAAACTTCCCTCAAAAACCTACCTGAGGTTACCAGTCTTGTAAAAATCAGAAACATCGAAGTATGGGTTACGGACAATAACATAGCTTCGACCAATACGAATGTGCGGGATATCGTGGCACTTTCGGATCTGGGAACCGCAGACACTTCCAAGTACCACATTCAAAACAAATCCTTGTTACTCCCTGCCGGAGCTACGAAGAAGGACTTGTACGGTCTACCCTTACCTTACAATAAGGCCAATAAGTTATATGACATCCTCACCCGCAATCCGGGCAACAGACAGCGCAGTAATGTGGTGTCTTTCCTTCAATCTGAAGGATTGGCACAGACCCGTGATTTTGAAAAAGTAAGAGCGCGCAAACTGACTTCGAGTGAGTACACTTACAATCCGGACCTGGGGTTCATCTCTCTCAACGTACGTCCAAGGCCGAATCAGGTCGTTGCCATTTCATACGAATACACCTATCGAGGCAAGATTTACAAAGTGGGAGAACTTTCAAGCGATATTCCTTCGGATTCCTCCTACAACGTGATTTTTACAAAGATGTTAAAGAGTTCCGGTCCGCTGGTAAATCTACCTTCTTGGGACTTGATGATGAAAAATGTTTATCCTTTGGGGACATTTGGATTGACCAATGAAGACTTCAAATTGGATATCTATTATGAAGCGGCAGACGGAATAGACAAGCGATACATCAAGGAGTTGGACGGCTACCCATTGATCAATTTGTTTCGAATGGACAACCTGAATTCCACAGGAGATCCACAACCGGATGGGATCTTCGATTATGTGCCGGGGTTGACTATTTTGCCTAGGATTGGAAGTATTATCTTTCCTGTATTGGAGCCGTTTGGGCGCTCTATGGATAAGCTTTTGGAACAAGTGGAGCCAGACCCTGCAAAACGACAAAATATAGTCGACAAATACAGTTATCCCGAACTGTACAACACCACCATTACACAGGCTAGACAGCATTTAGAAAAAAACAAATTTATCATTAAAGGGGAGTACAAATCCTCTACTTCTTCCGAAATCAGTCTGGGAGCCTTTAACATTCCCAGAGGATCCGTGCGCGTAACCGCCGGAGGGAAGACTTTGACGGAAGAGAACGGAGATATCGCCATCGATTATAACTTAGGAAAGGTTAAGATACTGAAAGATCAATACCTACAACCGGGGGTCAATGTCAACATTAGCTTAGAAGACAATACTCTATTTGGTTTTCAACTCAAGACGATGTTGGGACTGCGGGCAGAATACGACATCAATAGACACTCTAATGTCGGGGCGACGTATATGCATCTATTCGAACAGCCTTATACACGCAAGGTAAATATCGGAGATGATCCGATTAATAACCGTATTTTTGGAATGGACTACAACTATTCCAAGGAAGCTCCTTGGCTTACGCGAATCGTAGACAAAATACCTCTAATCAGTACAAAAGCCAAATCTCAAGTGGCATTTCAGGCTGAAGCTGCCGCTATCAAACCCGGACACTCCAAGGCTATCGAACAAAAAGGAAGCGATGGAGGGGTCGTTTATATAGACGATTTTGAAGGGGTTTCCTCCCCTATTCCTTTAACCTTTCAAGCCAATAGATGGGCTTTGGCCAGTATTCCTCAGGGACTTCCTGAATATCCTGAATCAAAACTTAACGATGATTGGAGAATCGGGTCCAATCGCGCAAGATTAGCCTGGTACACCATTCAATTTGGTACCCGCGCCGCCAATGACAACAACAGCTCTTATACACGGGCTATACAACAAGAAGAGCTCTTTCCCAAGCGAAGGAGAATAAGTACCTACAGTATTGCAGAGGAGCGAATATTTGATATTACCTATTTCCCAAGAGAAAGAGGCCCCTACAACTTTGATATACCCAATGGATATCCCGGTTACTCGGCCGGAATCGATAATCAGGCGCAATTAAATGATCCGGAATCCCGATGGGCCGGTCTTATGCGCTCCATCTCCTCGACAGATTTCGAAGAGGCCAATATCGAATATGTCGATTTTTGGATGATGTCTCCCTACTTAGAGAAAGGAGATGGCTCCCCGGTTTCCAAAAGCGGAAAGATGGAAATCCACTTAGGTACCGTTTCAGAGGATATTCTAAAGGATTCTCGACAACAATATGAAAATGGACTCCCCGCAGGAGATCTCAAACTACCTACTGAAAATACCCGGTGGGGACGCATCGCCAGAAGACCGCCTCTGATTGCCAATTCATTTGATGTGCAAAAAAGAAATGAACAGGACTTGGGCTTGGATGGACTGGATGACAGCGGAGAAAATAGTTATTTTGCGGATTACCTCAACAACTTGCGCGGCTTTGTCAATGACAATATTTATCAAAATGACATCGCCAGCGATCCGGCTAATGACAACTATGTACCTTTTCTGGACAGCAGGTTCGGAGATGCAGATAACTCCATCCTACGTTACAAAAAATACAATAATCCACAGGGAAATGCAGAACCCGAACGGACGACCTTTTCCAATGTAATTCAGAGTAGTACCAACATCCCGGACAAAGAAGATCTCAATGAAGATAAATCCTTAAATGAAGCGGAAAATTATTATGTGTATGAGATACCATTAGTCAGAGATGGAGATTCTCTCAATCGTGATCAAACCCCATTCATCACGGATGTAAGAGAAACCAAAGGACCGGGAGGTACAGTTGAAAAATGGTATCGATTTCGGGTACCGATTCATGAATTCTCTAAGAAAGTTGGGCAGATTGAAGGCTTTAGGTCCATACAATACATGCGCATGATCTTTCGGGATTTTAATGAACGAACTACCTTCCGCTTTGCCAAATTAGACCTTACGAGGAATCAATGGCGCACCTATGAACAAGACCAATGCGTCATCCCACTTCCTAAAAAGGACTTTACGATAGATGTGGTCAACATCGAGGAAAATGATAAGAGGTTTCCCTTCGAATACAGAAGTCCACCGGGCATCGAACGAGAAAGAATATTAAGTCCTTATGCCGACGTTCTCCAAAATGAACAGTCTCTCGTCCTGTCGGTCACTAATCTTCCAGACAGTTGTGAGCGATCGATATACAAGATAATAGACCTCGATCTGCGCAATTTTAAACAACTGAAAATGTACGCTCATGCGCATGAGCTCAATACCGACGTTATCGATGGAGACCTAAAGCTCTTCATACAACTCGGCAAAGACTTTAAGAATAATTACTACGAATACGAGATTCCCTTATCTATGTCCGATCCGGTCAATGGGACAACAGATCGAGAGAATATATGGCTTGAAGCCAATAACCTGGATGTGGCTTTGGATGCATTTGTCAATCTGAAAAAGGAAAGAAATAAATCTAATTTCCCCATTACCGACATCTATGAAATCTCAGACCCCAACAAGCCTTCCAATCTCCTTCGGATTAAGGGGAATCCAACTTTGGGAATCATTCGAGCGATTCGGGTGGGAATACGCAACTCCAAAGAAGAGCGGGGCGAAGAAGACGTCGAAGTCTGGTTAAATGAGCTGCGCTTAACAGGTCTTAACGAAAGAGGGGGTGTCGCCGCCCTGGCCAAACTCGATGTCCAGTTGGCTGATTTTGGTACCTTATCGATGGCCGGAGCATATACCGGTGTCGGCTTCGGTGGACTCGACCAAAAACTAGCTCAAAGAGCTCAGGATGAACTCGTCCAATACGATATCTCCACCAATCTAAAACTGGAAAAGTTCTTTCCTAAAAATTTGGGCTTGAATCTGCCGATGTATGCACAGTACTCCAACTCCTTCAGTACACCGCTTTACGACCCCAACGACAACGATGTGAGATTAAAAGATAAGCTCAGCATCGCCCAGACAAAAGATGAAAGAGATAGCATTAGAAGTGCAGCCATCGACGCCGTAGAAGTCAAAGCGGTCAACTTTACCAATGTCAAAATAAATCCCAAGAAAAAATCCAAGAAAAAATATCCTTGGGATATAGGGAATTTCAGTACCTCTTACGCTTGGTCAAACACCAAAAAGTCCAATCCCCTGGTGCGCGAAGAACGCGTTCAGACCAATACCGGAGCCTTGGATTACCAATACTCGGTTCCAGCTCCTTACATCAAACCATTTGGAAAAATCGTCAAGAGCAAATACTTAAAATTCATCAGTGAATTCAATTTCAACCCTGTCCCCAATTCGATAAGTATCACTTCAGAATTAGACAGAAAAGCAAGCACCCGCACCTACCGATTTGGCCATCCTAAATACAGTACCTGGCAAAACAACAACTTCAACTGGAGCCGGGATTACAATCTAAAATGGGATTTGGCAAAGAGTCTGAAGTTTACTTTAAATGCGGTCAATCTAGGAGTTGTCGACGAACTACTGTACAATCCGTTACGGGTGGGTTATGTCGACCCTAGAACAGATCAAGTCCTGGACGCTTCACAAGTAAAACCATACTTGCTGAACAATCTCAAAAGCTTGGGACGTACTAAGAGCTACGAGCAGAAAGTCAACCTTTCCTATACGCTGCCCTTTAAATACATTCCATTTATGGATTGGGTGACAGCCAAAGCAAATTATTCCGGGACGTACAACTGGGTCGGAGGATCGCTTCGAACCATTGATTCACTAGGAAGCGTCATTCAGAACGGGCAAGATGTACAATTGACACTCGACCTTCGATTTAACAAACTCTATTCGAAAAGCAAATATCTCAAAGCGATCGACCGACGACCGAGATATAAGTCTAAGAGAAAATCCAGATCGAAGTCTTCCAAGAAAAAGAACGCTAAACCCGTTGCAAAGAAAAAATCTAACCGAAGAAAGAAAAGAAGGGATCCTTCTTGGGCAGAGCGCATTTTTATACGCCCTCTGCTTTCACTTCGGACCGTAAAAGCCACCTACAAACAAAGTGAAAAAACAGTAGTTCCCGGATTCCTGGAACGCTCATTCCTATTGGGGATGGATAGGCAATTTAACGATCCGGGTTGGGACTTTGTCTCCGGAGTACAACCTGTCTTAGGAAGCCGTCAATCCCCCGGTTGGTTGGATGAAGTAGCCGGAAGAGGCCTTCTGAGTAACAGTGTCTTTCAATCCCAGGAAGTTCTACAGACGCGCAATAGGAGATTCCAAGGAAAACTTACCGTCGAGCCTTTCTACGACCTGAAGTTGGACGTATCTTTGGATTGGGATAAGACCTTAGAACACTCCGAACTCTTTGTAGATACCTTAAGTGATGGAGTTACACAGTTAGAACATCTGGCTCCTTCAGAAAGAGGTTCTTACAAGATTAGTTTTATCGGTTTCAACACCCTCTTTAAGGACTACAAGCAAGTTTTTCAGCAGTTTGATAACAACAGGCTGCCTGTAGCCATTCGATTAGCAGATCAACTTGGGGTTACAGCACCGCATGATTCCCTACCCTTAGCACAAGAGGGATACCGAGATGGATTTGGGCCCAACCACAATAAAGTATTGGCCCTCGCTTTCTTGTCGGCCTACACAGACAAAGACCCCAATACTACCTCATTGGATTTATTCTCGACCATGCCACTGCCCAATTGGAATTTGACCTACAACGGGCTGACTAAAATCGAAGCATTGAAGGATGTGTTCAGCAGTTTTACCATCAAACACGGTTATAAATCCACTTTAGTGGTCAACAGTTTTGAGACCCATTTCCAATATCAGACGAATGACCAGGGTTTGCCCATCGCTAAAAATCCTCAGACTTATGATTTTTATCCTCGATACAGGATTCCTACGGTGGTCATCGATGAGTCATTTGTACCTCTTTTTGGGTTAGACATCAAGACCAAAACAGACTTCACTTTCAAGATGGAGATGAAGAAGGCTCGCAATCTATCTTTGGAAGCGGATTACTCGAGACTTAACGAAACCCGAAGCACTACATATGTATTGGGCGTAGGCTACATCTTCAAAGACTTTGACTATAAGACCTTTAGATTTGGTAAACGCAATACGTCGAAAAAGAAGAAAAAGAAACGTAAGAAAAAGAAGAAAAAAGGCGGTGTAACGAACTCATTGGCCAATCTATTCGGTGGGGAACCTAAGAATGGGCGTGATCTGGAGTTCAGTTTAGATGTCTCTTACAAAGACAATATATCGGAAGCCCATTCCTTCAATGAAAACGGCATTGTAGAGCCTTTCAGAGGAAGTACGGATATTACGATTTCCCCTTCCTTGGATTATAAGTTTAGCGACCGGTTGACTTATAGGTTGTATTGGGATTATCGCAAGACGATACCTCATGTATCCAACCAATATAACCGGACAACATGGGATGCCGGACTGACCATTCGATTTATTCTAAAATAACCCTCGCCTACTGTGTCAAAAAAAACCATTTGGTTAATCATAACGATCATGGCAGTTGCCCTAATTGGGCTTGCGACCATTCAATGGAATTGGGTGCTTTGGTCGGTGCGACTGGATGAAGAGAAATTTGATGAAAAGGTACATACTTTACTCAGCCATGTAAGGGATAAATTAGTGCGAGTTGACCAAGAGCGATTTGAGCATCTACTAAGGGAACTACCCCAAGACTCATCTAAACAAGAGTGGAGAAAAGATAGCTCAAATTACGATGAATGGCGCAGCAAAATGTATTATGCCGAGTATAGACTCCAGAAGAGAAACCTATACAAGCGAACCTTACAAGAACGTATCGAACCTTCGATGCTGGACACATTTATCAGACAGGAACTGCGCAACCAAGGGCTCAATGATATCGATATCAAATACGGGGTGTATGATAACAAGTTAAAAGATTTTGTCGTTCTCAACGGCAACTTCACCGTCATCCTACCCTCCGGACAAAAAAGTGAAGGAGTCAAGAGCAAAGGACTCTACACCTCTCCCCTATCCATCGAGCTATTTGAAGACGAGCATGGCAATCCATTGGGCGCCCTAAAAGTTTACTTCCCGAAGAAAACTTCGTGGTTGTGGACTTCTGCCTGGCCATTGCTTTTAAGCTCCATTTTCTTGATATTTTTAGTCACCGGTAGTTTCGCATATGTGGTCTGGGTCATCTTTAGACAGAAGAAACTCTCACAGATGAAATCGGACTTTATCAACAATATGACCCACGAATTTAAAACACCACTAGCTACTATTTCATTGGCTTCGGACTCCATCCTAAGTCGTAAAATAATCGAATCTCCTGATAAAGTAAAACGCTTTATAGATATTATTAAACAGGAGAATAAACGCATGTTGGGCCAGGTCGAAAAAGTACTCCAAATGGCGTTAATAGACCGGCATAAAATTAAATTGCAACGTACAAAACTAGACATTCATCAGCTCATTTCTGAAGCAGTTGAAAATATGGAATTGTCGGTAAAGGAAAAGGAGGGAACCATCCAAACTGATCTAAAGGCAGATTACCATTTCATATTTGGAGATGCTACCCATATATCCAATATCGTGCACAATCTTCTCGACAATGCTATAAAATACACGGAAAAAGTACCAAAAATCTTAGTTTCCACTAAAAATAACAATAAGGGAATATGGATTTCTGTTAAAGATAATGGAATCGGTTTGTCCAAGGAGGCCCGAAAGCAGGTCTTTTCTAATTTCTTTAGAGTGCATACCGGCAATGTTCACAATGTAAAGGGATTTGGCCTGGGGCTTAGTTATGTTAAAGCCATGGTGGAAGCGCATGGTGGACAGGTCAGCGTTCAAAGTGAACTCGGTAAGGGAAGTACCTTTACTGTATTTCTACCATTTCATATGCTTAAAAATTTATAATAAATTGATAATAAATGTATTACAAATTTTCTGCGCATATGGAACCGCTTCGCTCTCACATGAATTTTTTTAAACATACTTCTGTGTGAAATTTATGTTTAATAAAATTCATATTCGTTTCATACTGACGAAGCATCACACACTCCAAACTAAACATCAGAGAGTCGATATGGACCTCCAGCATTCAATGGTTAATCAAAGATAGAAGTAGATCCTGTATGTTTATTGGAAGCAGAGTAAAGAAATCATTTTTAAATTATTCGGCCATCCTAGGCAGCAAAAAAGGGACAAAATGCATTATGTAGTTGTAGAGGAGTAGAAAATGAGGCCATGATTTGAAAAAAGAGTTTACTAACAACACTGAATAACAAGCAAATTCCCCAAATTATTAACAATGTCTAACCTCTTGTTTAACATCGCTGAATACACTGCTAAAACCCGATACATAGACCAACTAACTAAACCTAAAACCTACGGAAATGAGTGAATCATCTAGTAAAAATCACAAAATACTTCTAGTAGAGGACGATACTAACTTTGGAGATGTATTAAAATCTTACCTCGAAATCAACGATTATGAGGTTCAATTGGCCAAGGACGGCGACCTCGGTTATCAAGCGTTTTTGAAGGACAAATTCGACTTGATTATCCTGGACGTTATGATGCCCAAAAAAGATGGGTTTACCCTCGCCAATGAGATTAGAGAAAAGGATCAAGATACCCCTATCGTGTTCTTAACCGCTAAGACCTTAAAGGAAGATATTTTGACCGGCTTCCGGGCAGGAGGCGATGATTATATAACCAAGCCCTTCAATTCTGAAGAACTATTGCTCCGGATTCAAGCGATTTTGAGGCGCACCTCAGCGATCGAAACAGAAGAAAAAGGGCCGGAGGAATTTGATATCGGGATATTCCACTATATCCTCAAAACCCGGACTTTGAGCTATATCGATGAAGACGGTCAGAGACAAGAGATGCGTCTGAGTCCTAAAGAATCCCAACTCCTTCACCTCTTTTGTCTAAAAAAGGAAGATGTATTGGAGCGCTCGGAAGCCCTCATCAAAATCTGGGGAGAAGACAATTACTTTACAGCGAGAAGTATGGATGTCTTTATCGTTAAATTGCGTAAATACCTATCAAAAGACCCCAATATCCAAATCGAAAATATTCATGGAAACGGCTTTAGAATGCTCCTCTCCACCCCTAAATCCTCTTCTTAGGGGATTACTTGAATCGTCTTCGTAAAGGTACTCTGATTCTCTCGGTCATCGGTCACTTGTAAGGAAAAAACACGGGTACCCGGCAGGGCATATTCATCCAAGACATACTTCATAGTATGGGTCTTCAAGTCATATTGGATTAAGACCCATTGGCCATCTATAGCACCTGAATATCTCAATGCTCTTGCCTTACCGGAAGGTTTAAAATTATCCGTAACCTTGAAGGTGATAGACTCCCCTCTTCGGTAGGTGTCCTTGGGATGTATAGGGGTGATTGTGGGGGGCATCGTATCCAACGCTACATAGAATTTACCCAACTGTCTTATGGCACACCTAAACCGGCCTTTTTTCCACTGTCCCCCTAGGGTTAAAATATCCTTTTTATCGCGGATGGCCAATATCACTTTTCCCTTCAACGCCGGATTCACATCGAAAGACTTCAAGGAGAGATTGCAGTATCTATGGAGGGGAATTTCCTTTGTGCCCACTTCCAATATAGGTAATACTGTAGCACTGGAAGCCACCGACAAATAGGCATTTCTATACAAAGCGCCTTTGGGAATAAAAAGAGAAGCCTTCCCCCAAGAGAGGTAATTGTCGCGATCCCAAACTAATTTATAATGATACGGCGGACTGTGCAATGGGGGGACTTCACTTTCCCTTCGCACATAGAACTGCAAGGTATTTGCATTGCCGGCTGCATCCTCTATACTGATCGTTATCTTTCTCGGACGATAAGCGTAGAGGGCAAATACATCATCACCACTCCGCTTTTTATACATAGAGAGCCGATTGCCCGGAAGAACATAGCATCGATGCCAATACTGCTTAAG
>JALSTN010000314.1 GCA_026983735.1 Saprospiraceae bacterium
CCATTGGAGGACTTAATATCGAGCCCCGCATGAAAGTGTGCAGGGCGCAATTCTCCAAAAGTACCGGATATGCGCACCCGATGTTTGACGGGAGAGATAAAACTCTCATTTGAATCTACGACCATCCCTTTGGACTGTGCCCATAAATCGGTATGAAATGGCAACATTGCAGACCAAAGAAGAACCCAAATACTAATCCTCTTTACTTCCTCCATCCAATAGTTCTTTCAAAAAGTGATCCAATGAATTTAATGCGCGAATAGGATTTGTATGATGTTGTATCATCTCAGACCTCAAGGCTTCCATTTTTTTTTGGATTTCGGGCATAGCTTCCATTCTCTCCAAAAATAACTCCATCGAACCCTCTTCCAACCAGTGCAGGTTTTGTTGTATTCTTTGTTCCTCGAAAAATCCGGATGAACGAGCGCTTTCAACAAAGGCTTTCACCGCATTCCACGTTGCTTCAAAACCCCTATCCTCGAGCGAGGATACTTCCAACAGGTCAGTACTAAGTCCGGAAGAGCGTTGGGGTAGAAGATGTAAGGCCGCTTTAATTTGAGGAAAACTTCTACGCACCAAAGGAAGATGATCCCCGTCCGACTTGTGGATGATAATCAGATCTGCCATTTCCATTATACCGCGTTTGATTCCCTGCAAATCGTCCCCCGAACCCGGCTGGATTAACAACATAAAATAGTCCACCATAAATCTCACTTCCACCTCGGATTGGCCGACTCCAACGGTCTCAATCAAGAGCACATCAAACCCGGCCGCCTCCATCAAGAGCATTACCTCTCGTGAACGGGCAGCCACCCCTCCTAATGTGCTTGCTGAAGGACTTGGGCGAATAAAGGCATCCGGATGAGCGGATAAATCGGACATGCGCGTGCGATCTCCCAATATACTTCCTCCACTCATCTTGCTGCTCGGGTCTATAGCCAAAACCCCTACTCGATGCCCTTGACCGATGAGATACATCCCCAATCGATCAATAAAACTACTCTTACCAACTCCCGGTGCACCCGTAACGGCAATCCGAAGACTATTTCCTGTATGAGGTAGTGCAGCCTGCAACAATTGCCACTTCTCCGCTCGATCTTCCGATCTATGACTCTCTATCAAAGTGATGGCACGACTCAATGCATTTCGATCCCCTTTGAGAAGTCTCCCTATGTCTATATCTGCCAACATTACGTCACGCTATTCATTCGAATTAATACCCATTAAGAGAACAAAGATACGATTTTTAACCCCATATCATATATTCACTATCTCAGCAAAAGAACTCCATTCGTGTTTAGTTTATATTTATAGTCGCTCCTCTTCATTTATTGACTCTAAATCACACATTTTAAGACATTTTTCTCAAAAAAACCTGGAAATTTATTGGGCAATTCAAATTTTTATTTATTTTTGCAAGTGAAGATGTGTGAAAGGTTAGAGGTTTAACGTGATTGTTTTCCTCAACTATTGATATGCAATGTATACATCTTTTACTGATAGATACCCTGACACCTGATATCTTGAGCTTGGAAAGGATGTATATACGGCCTTTAATATCCCAAGACCCCTCAGAATATAGTACAACCATATTGTACCTATGAAAAGTTGGAAATACAATTTATTGCATGGATTTCTATTGGAGTAGACCGAGTATTCCAATGAGAAGAAAGTAATTCTTACGTCCTACAATACTCAAAGAATGACTTATAGCCTCTTTTTATGTGATTCAAGTATAAGCGCTGTAGTTCCATCTACATAGAGATTTTGTAATGCATTTAGTTTCAATATATTAAAAATTTTAACGATATGATAGATAAAATACTTGTTATCAGCACGATTTTTTATCTAATGGGTGCCGGACATCTACAAGCTCAAAATAGTCCTGTTGCCTCAGGGGGAGAAGCCACAGGGATTGGAGGAGGAATAAGTTATACAGTAGGTCAGATCGCTTATACCACCAACAGCGGGAGCGATGGCAGTATAGCAGAGGGCTTGCAGCAACCCTATGAAATTTCTACCATTTTAGGAATCGAAGAAACGGATATCCATTTGGAAATGTCCATTTATCCGAATCCTACCTCCTTGAATCTAACCCTAAAAACCATCACAAGCGCCCCTCTGAATTATCAACTATCCGATATAAATGGTAAAATAATTACCGCCAATG